>NZ_JRNX01000499.1 GCF_000786645.1 Halobacillus sp. BBL2006 | reverse complement strand
GTTAGCTTGTTATTTTTTTATGTTTGAATTTGAATAAAAAGGGAATTCTTAATATCGGAAGATTAGTTATCCTTCCTATAGCAAAACATTTGCAACTACAAGTACGGTTTGATAATGTAAAATTGAGAAGTGAGGTCAATCCACACTTTTTGGTTTTACATATTATTTAAAGGAGGAGTTTACATTATGGCTAAATTTGAACTACCAGAATTACCTTACGCTTATGACGCACTAGAACCTACTATTGATAAGGAAACAATGAACATCCACCATACGAAGCACCATAACGGCTATGTTACAAAGCTGAACAATGCTTTAGAAGGACATGCAGATCTTCAAGATAAGTCTCTTGAAGAACTTCTTTCAAACAATTTGTCCGTAGTACCTGAAGACATTCGTACGGCTGTACGCCGGAACGGTGGCGGTCATGCAAACCACAGCCTTTTCTGGACAATCATGTCCCCGAATGGCGGCGGTGAGCCGACTGGCGACCTTGCTACGCAAATCAACGATACATTCGGCAGTTTCGATCAATTCAAAGAAAAATTCGAAGACACTGCTAAAGGCCGCTTCGGATCAGGCTGGGCTTGGTTAGTTGTTAATAATGGCAACCTTGAAGTCATTGACACATTAAACCAGGATTCACCTATCATGGAAGGTAAGACTCCAATCCTAGGTTTAGATGTTTGGGAGCACGCGTATTACCTGAACTATCAAAACCGTCGTCCTGACTATGTTTCAGCATTCTGGAACGTAGTAAACTGGGATGAAGTTTCTAAGCGTTTCGACGCTGCTAAATAAGATAAATAAAAATAAGAAGGGCATGGATGATATCCATGCCCTTCTTTTTGTATATCTCCTTTCGTTCTGACAACACTATGGAAGAACGCAAAGGAGACATGGATATGGTGAGTAAGCTACGAGCGTGGCTGAGCCACGAAAATGTATCAAAGGATCTATTGTTGCTGTTATTAATTGGAGGCTTATACTCCCTTGGCATATTTTTATCCAGTACATTTGTGAACATTTATTTATGGAAGCAATCCAACAGTTACACAGACATTGCGCTCTATAACTTAAGCATATATATCTTACAGCCTTTAACCTTTATTTTTGCAGGTAAATGCGCAAAGAAGATAGATCGGGTTATTGTCTTGCGTACTGGAGTAATAGTCCTTTCTTTGTTCTTCTTGACCGTTCTCATTGTAGGAGAAAGGGCTGCCACATTCAATATCATGCTGGGAGCCTTACTTGGAGTAGGGTATGGATTTTACTGGCTTGCTTATAACGTTTTAACATTTGAAATTACTGAACCGGAAACAAGGGATTTTTTCAATGGATTTTTAGGAGTACTTCAATCTCTTGGTGGCATGAGCGGTCCGCTGCTTGCGGGCTTTATTATCTCACGGCTTAATAACTTTACGGGGTACACAGTAATTTTTACGATATCCTTTGGGTTATTTATCGTTGCTGTTCTTGTCAGCTTCGGTTTATCCAGGAGAAAAGCGAATGGAAACTTTTCATTTCGGAGAATCGTTAATGAGCGGAAAAACAATAAAAACTGGAGAAGGATATTAAATGCACATGTAGCTCAAGGGTTTAGAGAAGGCGTTTTTTTATTTGCCGTTTCCATTTGGATCTTTTTAATGACAAGGGATGAATTATCCATAGGGGTCTTTAATCTTGTTTACTCCGGGTGTTCTTTCCTCTTTTATTTTTTAGTCAGTCGTATTGTGAAGCCGCGTCGAAGAAAGAAAGCGATATTCATCGCTGGTTTAGTCCTTTATTTAAATGTGCTGATTTTGTTAGTGAGTTACAGCATGCCTCTTCTGCTGCTCTACGCTGGTATAGCGGGTGTGTTTTTTCCACTCTTATATGTCCCTTATCTTTCGCTTACGTATGATGTAATTGGAAAGTCATGGAATGCTGGAGAAATGCGAATCGAATATATTGTCGTCCGTGAAATTTTTCTTAACGTTGGTCGTGTGTTGTCGATTATTACATTTTTGATTGCAATCACTATGATTACACCTGAAACAGGAATTCCATATATCTTACTGTTAGTCGGTGGAGGTCACTTCATCATTTACTTCTTTATTAAAAAAATTGACACTAGAATGATGAAAACGACACACGATTGAAACTATTCTCCCATGAGCCTCGTCTATTATAAAGTAGGAAAAAGATGCTATAATAGAAACGGATTTTGTTGAAAAAGGGAGAGGAGTATCATGGGTAAGAAAAGTAAGAAGGGTCTAAATAAAAAATCACACCTTCCTTTTCGTTTGAATGTCGTGTTTTTTATTGTGTTTATACTATTTGCGGCGATTATCCTACAGTTAGGTGTCGTTCAAATATTAAATGGGGAAGAAGCTCAGGATGAAATAGATCGGACGGAAAATACAACAACGAACATCCCTGTACCAAGAGGGGAAATGTATGACCGATATGGCCGCGTCATGGTGGACAACCAGCCGCTTTATTCCATTACATATACACCTCCGAAGGGCGTTCAGCCGGAAGATCGACTCGAATTGGCTCAGCAGCTTGCCAATTATATTGATATGGATTTTGAAAATAAATTAAGTGAACGTGATCTCAAAGAATACTTCTTTTTGCAAAATAGGGATGAGATTACCGAGCGGATTGCGGATAAAGATACATCTGATTTGGATAACGGAGAGATTTATCAACTGCAATTGGATAGCATTAGAAAAGAAGAAATCGATAAGTACGACGATCAAACCAAAGAAGTCATCGTTATCAAGAAAGAATTGGATAAAGCATATGCTTTGTCTCCACA
The DNA here is from genome assembly GCF_000786645.1 of Halobacillus sp. BBL2006. Classification (GTDB taxonomy): domain Bacteria; phylum Bacillota; class Bacilli; order Bacillales; family Halobacillaceae; genus Halobacillus. The sequence goes on along the minus strand of NZ_JRNX01000499.1, from coordinate 2,642 downwards.
TACGGTGAAAAACGCAAATATTTCTGAGAAAGAGTATTCTGCAGTAGCTGAACACTTAGCCAATTTACCGGGGATTAATGTCACAGCAGATTGGGAAAGGGAATATCCTTTCGAAAGCACGTTCAGAAATTACATCGGGAGCATCACATCTACGGCACAAGGTGTTCCGCGTGACGATTTGGATTACTACATGTCATTGGACTATAGTCGTAACGATCGTGTAGGAATTAGCGGACTTGAGCAGCAATACGAAGAGGTATTGAGAGGTACGAAAGAAAAAGTTCAATACGAAACAGATAAAAACAACAACGTGGTCGACTCTAAAATCATCCGAGAAGGGGAAAGAGGAAAGGACCTTGTTTTGTCCATTGATATGGAATTGCAGAAGAAGGTCGACCAGATTGTTCAAGAAGAATTGGCGAACGCCATTGCAAAAGCCCCTGGGGATAATCAGTATCTAGAGAACTCCGTAGCAGTTGTGTCCAATCCGAATACAGGTGAAATTCTTGCAATTTCTGGACAGACTTATAACCGTAATCCTGAAAAAGGGGAGAGCAGGTTCTCCGATACCTCCCACCAAGCGGTTTATAATGCTTATATGCCTGGGTCTACCGTCAAAGGAGCAACGATTTTAACAGGCCTTCACGAAGGTGCTATCACTCCTGGTTTTGGATTGAATGACAAGGCTATTACTATAGGAAATGGTCCCCCTAAATCTTCTTATACCCCTAATATTGGTTGGGTCAATGACATTTCTGCTTTACAGCAATCATCCAACGTGTACATGTATTTCGTAGCCATGCGACTAGGCGGGGTCTATGATATGCAGTATCATAGAAAGTCATTGAACTTGCAACAAGGTACTTTCGATAAATTTCTTTATAACTTTAATCAGTTTGGACTAGGGGTAGAAACTGGCTTAGATTTCCCTTATGAGGGGACAGGAGTACAGGGCAATCCTAACCAAGGGGGGAATATCCTTGACTTCGCTATTGGTCAGTTCAGTACTTATACTGCAATGCAGCTGAATCAGTACGTTTCTACGATTGCTAATGGGGGAGATCGAATTCAGCCACGCCTAGTAAAAGAAATTCATGGTCCTTCTACTCAAACAGAAGGATTAGGGCCAATTTACAAAGACTATTCACCAAAAGTACTGAATCAAATAGAGATGGATCCAGATTATATCGACCGGGTTCAAGAAGGATTCCGTGAAGTATTCCAAACGAGCCAGGGTACGGCAAGCAGTGTCTTCTCAAAACAACCTTATGCGCAATACCGGATGGCTGGAAAAACAGGTACTGCGCAGTCTGAAAAATGGCTGCCTAAGCAAAATGGAGATGGATATTATCCCGTAGAAACCTTGAATAAAACATTGATCGGCTATGCACCATATGACGATCCGGAGGTTGCGTTCTCTGTTATGACCCCTTATGTAGGTGTAGGAGCTACCCAGACCTATAATGTAAGTAATAATATTGGAGCACGAATCGGTAAAGCTTATTTTGAACTGAAAGAGAAGCGTGCCGAAGAAGGTGTCAACATGGAATTGAATAAAGATGAAAAGGCTGGTAATGAAGAGTGATACAATATGTATCGCTCTTTTTTTCTGCAAAAATCGTCAATTTACAAAACCTTAACGTTTCATTTATATGTCCTTAAAACTCTCTCGTTAGTATATAAAATGTGAGTTGGCCAAGCCGACACACCAAAAACTAATTAAAGACATAGGGGGAAAAAGAAATGAAAAACTTTAAGAGCTTAGCTCTCACGCTTGCTTTTATCTTAGTAATAGGAGTTTTAGCAGCATGTGGGTCTTCCGAAGGTAACTCAGAAGGAAGCGAGAACGCAGAAAAGTCAAACGGTGAAGAAGGTTCTTCTGAATCAGTATCAGGCTCAATTGCAATCGACGGTTCTTCTACTGTTTTCCCGATCATGGAAAACCTAGTTTACACATACAGCCAGAAACAACCTGAAGTAAACGCAACAGTAAACAGCTCAGGTTCAGGCGGTGGTTTCAAAAAATCCACTAAAGGTGAAATAGACTTGAGTAACGCTTCTCGTGAAATCAAGCAAGAAGAAGAAAAAATTGCGGAAGAAAATGGTGTAGAACTTAAACCACTAACTCTTGCTTACGATGGTCTTTCTGTCGTAGTTTCCTCTAAAAATGATTTTGTTGATGAGCTTTCTGTTGAACAACTTAAACAAATTTTCCTTGAATCATCTGATGCAACAAAATGGTCTGATATTAATCCTGAATGGCCAGATGAAACAATTAAGATTTTTGCACCAGGACATGATTCCGGTACATTTGACTACTTTGATGAAGTAATTCTTGAAGAAAAGCCAATGAAAGAGGGAGAAAACACTACCCTTTCTGAAGATGACAACGTTCTAGTTCGCGGTATTGAAAACGATCCTAATGCTATCGGATTCTTTGGCTATGCTTACTACGCTGAAAATAAAGACAGCCTTAAAGTTCTAGGAATCAAAGACGGTGAAGGAGCAGAAGCTGTAAAACCATCTGGTGAAACAATCCAAGACGGTTCTTACACACCACTTTCTCGCCCTCTATTCACATATGTGAATGTGAATGCTTATAAAGAGAAGCCGCAAGTTCGTGACTTTGTTAAGTACACGTT
>NZ_JRNX01000498.1 GCF_000786645.1 Halobacillus sp. BBL2006 | reverse complement strand
AATTATACAGGCGTCATTCAGACGACATTAAGGAACGATTGGGGTATGGAAGTGAACCAGAAATACTTTGATATCCTGACACTTCCAGGTGCCGTATTCATTTTTACACTCTTCCTGTTTCCCTATGTTTATACGATTACGAGAGCTTTCCTTGCCAATCAATCCGCTTCTTTAGTGGAAAATGCGAGGCTGCTTGGGAGAAACCCCTGGGAAGTTTTCTTCCGAATTGTATTGCCAATCTCAAGAGGAGCGATCGTCGGTGGTGTCAGTCTTGTCCTGTTAGAAGTTCTCAATGATTATGGGGTCGTTCAGTATTTTGGAGTTCCTACATTCAGCACAGCTATCTTTCAAACCTGGTTTGGAATGAATGATTTAAACTCTGCCATCAAACTGTCCGCGACTCTGATGGTCATCGTCTTCGCCATCCTTATTCTCGAAAAAGTATTAAGAGGTCGAAAAAAATACAGTCAAGCTACCGCCAAAGCACGGCCGCTCTCCCCGATAAAATTACGAGGAACCCGTGGCTGGATCGCTTTCACGTATTGTTTGGTCATATTTTTATTAGGTTTTCTCGTTCCTTTTGTTCAATTGGTAGACTGGATGTTCTTGACCTTTCAAAAAATCGCCAGTGCTGAATTTACGACCTTGATTTGGAACTCCCTTCTTGTTTCTTTTGTTGGCGCTGGGATGATTGTTGTATTTGCTGTCATTATTGCCAACTTTTCAAGGATGCACCAAAGCTTTGTTTCAAAGTCAGCGGCTAGAGTCACCATCCTAGGTTACTCTATTCCAGGTGCTGTCATCGCTGTAGGAATTAGTACTGTATTCATTCAAATCGATAACATCCTTTTTAGTTTCTATGAATCGATCGGGATGGAACCGACGCTGTTCTTAAGCACAAGCTTGTTCATGTTGATATCTGCATACGTGATTCGCTTTCTCGCCATAGGCTTCAACTCAATTGAAGCCGGCTTTGATAAAGTTGGGAATAAATTCACAGAGGCTTCGCGTATGTTAGGGATGAACCTTACTAAGACATTTTTCAAAGTCGACTTGCGGATGATCAAAGGACCATTAATGAGCGGATTCATTCTCGCCTTTATTGAAATACTAAAAGAGTTACCTTTAACGTTGATCCTTAGACCTTTCAATTTTGATACCTTGTCCACTAAAGCTTTTCAATATGCCAGCGATGAACAAATTCAAGAAGCCTCCCTGGCATCCATAATTATTGTACTTATTAGTGGTATTGCCATCTATATCTTTCATCAAGTGTTAGAAAAGGAGCCGAATTGATATGTTTATACAAATCAAAGATCTTTGCTTTTGTTATGGAAATTCTAAAAAGAATACGATCCAGGATTTTAATCTAGAAATTGCTCAAGGAGAGATCATTTCGATTCTCGGGGAAAGCGGTAGTGGTAAAAGTACAGTACTACGTTTGTTATGCGGATTAGAAACACCCAATCGAGGTACCATTGCGATTAACGGAAGTGTCATGACCGATGATCGTCATTTCGTCTTACCAGAAAAACGAGGAATTGGGATGGTTTTTCAAGATTATGCTCTCTTCCCTCACATGACCGTAGTCGAGAACATTCAATTCGGGTTGAAGGGATATGGAAGGAAAGCTAAAAGAGAACGGGTGAAGGAAGTACTGGATTTAGTGAACATGAAGGCCTTCGCTAAACGATATCCGCATGAACTGAGTGGTGGGCAACAGCAACGGATTGCTCTGGCTCGTGCATTAGCTCCTAAACCATCTTTGCTTCTTTTAGATGAGCCGTTCAGTAACTTGGACGCAGACCTCCAAATAAAGATTCGCAGTGAGCTGAAAGAAATTATTAAGAAAACAGGAATCACTTCGATCTTCGTCACCCATGATCGTGAAGATTCTAAAGCTATCGCCGACCGTATTATTACAATGCGCGATGGTGCTGCTCATGATTGGGATTCGATTTGTACGACGCGAGAAGAACAAAAACATGCGCAGTTAGAGCTTGTCGATATGAAATAATTATGTGGAACGACTGTCTTGAAATAGACAGTCGTTTTTTAATTTTGAGAATCATTACCAGGCTTGATGTCTTCCATATAAGTGCAGGATTATGGAAGACTCGATTTCGAGATATATGAGTGGTTTTAGGGTCGTTGGGGAAGGACTCGCTTTCCTGTGGGGGAACCGGCAAGCTTCCTCGGACTGCGCCCTGTGGGATCTCGCCTA
>NZ_JRNX01000497.1 GCF_000786645.1 Halobacillus sp. BBL2006 | reverse complement strand
TCTTCGTAAAAAGCTTGAATCTGATGGGCGGCGTCTGGAAAATTTCGTTCAATTTCTTTATACCATTGGTGACGATCCCGGTAGTAGTGGATCGTTCGGTCTGGCAAATGAATATCCATGATCGGATTCAACAATGTCATCTTTGGTTTATCAAGCTTCAAGTTATTATACAGGCGAGCAAAAACACCTCCAGGTTCAAACCCCATACCGACGGTGGCGCCTGATTGAAATCGATAACCGTTTCTCTCGTACTTCCCTGCACTTCCACCCAGTTCATTCGAAGCTTCAAGGACCAGTACGCTCATCCCTTGACGAGAAAGCTCAGCAGCCGCAGCTAATCCTCCAAACCCTGCTCCGACTATTCCAACATCATAAACCATTTCTCCATCCCCTTTTCTACTACTTTTCCCCTTGATGAGAACTTTTTAAAATATTTTGAGCCGATTGAAGACCTTCCAGCTCTCAAAACCGTCAAATAAGTGAAGAAAGGAGAGAAAGCCCGGTGACCGGAAATACACAAGTCGACTTAACACGTGATCAAGCAATTGAATACATTATGCACCAGTATGGTGAAGCGATAAAACGAACCATCTACACGTATGTCAAAAACCACCACACAACCGATGATCTATTTCAGGAAGTGCTGATTTTGATTTATCGTAAGTGGGATCAATTTAATGGACAATCTCATATAAAAACCTGGGCGATCAGAATAGCGATCAATCGCTGCAAGGATTATTTACGCTCTCCTCTTCACCGGATCAAGTTGGTTAAAGACCAATGGTTTGATCAAAAAGATCCACAGCAGCTTGAGACTAAAGTGCTTCAGAAGGAACAGTGGGACGAAATTGCAAAGGCGATCTTAAACTTGCCGATCAAATATAGAGAAGTCATGATATTGACCTTTCAACAGAACATGACCCAGCAGGAAATCGCCGATGTCACAAACACACCGATTTCTACCATAAAAAGTCGTATGCAGCGAGCAAGGAGATTATTGAAAAAACAAGTGCATGAGGGGGAATGGACCCTTGGATAATAAAAGAATAAAAGAGGCCATTGACCGAAAAATCAGCAAAGACCCTTTATTTACAGATGCTGATCGCCGGCGCTTCTATGAAAGTCGCAGCCAACCGAAACGTCAATGGACTCCAATGTTCCCGAAGGTTATGACCGCTTTACTTGTATTTCTGTTGATCAGTGGGTCCATTTATTTTGTGAAATCCGGGAATCCTTTTAAGAATCCTGCCGATGCTCCAGAAGAACAAATTGAAGAAAGACTACCAGCTCCTGAGGACCATGCTCCTAGTGATGTGGAAGAAGTCGTAGAAGAAATTAAAGATATCATAACTGATCCCGCTCGAATTAATGATGAAGAATCTTTAAAACAACTCGGAGAAGATGTAACTCAAAATTACAGTAGCAATGGATCAATAGATAGCCGTGGTCAATCACGAAAGTATATTTTCTTAAAAGGCGATAACTTTAATTACTCAAGTACACTTCCAAGGGAAGGACCACCTTCCATCGAACATTTTCAAAGAGAAGAATTAGGGGTGTTTCTTAAAATTGATAATGAAGACACAAACACCACAGTTTCAATTACCTACCTGTCTAAAGATAAAGAACACTTAATAGAAGAGAGCTCAGGCAATATATCTGAAGGTTTCGAAAAAGTGGTTGATGCTAACAAACCTTTAGAAATGCAAGAGTTAGTGCGTGAATCTATTGCACAATCTTTAGATAAAGAACCTGACTCTCTTACGAAGGGTGACTTATTGGAGGTAGAAGAGCTAACTATTGATGCTTCACATTTAAATGGTATTTATGATTGGCAAAGCGATCCAGAAGTCTTTAGTTCTTTGAGATCATTAAGAAAATTAAAGTTAAATCAGGTGAAAGTTTCTGGAGAACTACTAAAGGAAATTCCTCACTTAGAACAGATGACTTTCATCGGACCAACTTTAGATGATCTAAGCAGTGTTGCAGAAGGACTGCAGCAAGTACAGTACTTAAACATCAAAAACTCATCCTTCCGAGGAAACGCAGATGACATCCTTAAATTAAAATCGTTAAATATCGTAACCTTGGATAAATCGGTCGTTACCGATTATGAGAAACTTCAATTTGAAAGTATTGATGTCCGCTGGTAATTATTTTTTAAAGGGAGCCCAATTTAAAGGGTTCATGAGGGCTCCCTTACCTTTTTTATAAAAAACTTATAAGAGGACGACTAACGATGTGTGGAATTGTTGGATTTGTATATAAGCATGAAAACTACTAGGCAAAGGTCATCCAGGAAATGATGGAAAAATTCACCACCGCGGACCGGATGCCGGTGAATATTATACAGACGAAAAGGTAAGCTTAGGTTTCCGCCGACTAAGCATTATTGATATGTCCAAAAATGCCAATCAGCCTATGTTCTGTGAGAACGGACGTTTTATTTTAGTTTTTAATGGTGAAATTTACAATTTTCACAGTCTTAAAGATACCCTGGTTGTCCGTGGTCATGAATTTCAAAGTCACACGGATAGAAATGTAATGGAAGTCGCAGGTGATCTTCATCCTTCCCTCCGGGCAAATCAACAGGATACGAAATACGCTTTGAGACAAGCAGCTAAGTCCGTGCTCCCTGAGGAATGGGCAAATCGACCAAAAGTTGGGTTCCCTGTCCCCATTCGCCATTGGCTGCGCCAAGAAAAATATTACCTTCATGTTAAAGAGCTTTTCCTCTCTGAGACAGCTGCCCAATTTTTCCATACGGAGGAACTGCTCCGCTACTTGAATGAGCATTATGAATCCAGAAAAAACCATCATCGTTATATATGGACCGTTTACGTATTTTTAACGTGGTATGATGTGTACTTTGTGAAAGATGGGGATCTCCCCGAGAAGAACAAACCGAAAGAAATTGATCAAACGCTTGTTTATGCATAGACTCTGGTGGATAACCAAGTCTCTTAACACTCACTTCATGTCTTGTGCGTCACACACCCTCTTTATAACGTAGAATAGGCTTTATAAGATTCCAGATATTTAAAAAAGGCAGCTAAGAAATTTCTTAGCTGCCTTTAAATTAATTATTCAAATGAAATCGCCCAGCTTCCGTTACGCATCACTGGCTCTTCCGTTCCATCTTCCAATACTCCATCAATATCAAGTTCAGCTGACCCCATCATAAAGTCAACATGAGATAGACTATCGTTAATTCCATTTTTATCTAGTTCTTCTTCATTCATATCTGATCCACCAGTCATATTGTTCGGATAAGCTTTACCTAATGCTAAGTGACAAGAAGCATTCTCATCGTAAAGTGTATTGTAAAAAATTAATCCTGACTGAGAAATCGGAGACTCATGCGGCACAAGGGCAAGCTCACCGAGATGACGGGAACCTTCATCAGTCTCTAACAAGTGTTTCATGGTCTCTTCCCCTTCTTCTGCCGTGAAGTCCACGACTTTTCCTTCTTCAAAAGTGAGGGTGAAGTTGTCAATGACATTGCCGCCATAGTTCAATGGTTTTGTACTGGACACTTTTCCATTAACCCCATATTTATGCGGGGCAGTGAATACTTCCTCTGTTGGCATATTCGGATTGAACTGGATACCTGCTTTTTCGGTTTTAGCAGGACCACCTTTCCAAACATGACCTTTCGGAAGATCAA
>NZ_JRNX01000496.1 GCF_000786645.1 Halobacillus sp. BBL2006 | reverse complement strand
TTACTAACCACCCAGCTACCCAGCCGGTCTTTCCATCGCTCAATTTAATCTGATACCAACGGTCCTCTTCGTCTATGTAATCAAAAGTATTACCTTTAAAGACTTGTTTAAGAACCTTACTATTTAGAGAATTTGAGCTGCGTACATTTAACACCTTTGTACCAATTTTGATTTTGCCTAATGTGGCTTTGTCAGAATTAGAAAGGCCTTCTTTCTTAGATGGCACAGAGTTATCAGAATCAAGCGACGTTGATAAATAATCTCCGTGAACCCAGCCTTTCTTTCCTTCAGATTTGATAGAATACCATTTTCCTTTTTGCTTTTCTACCTTAACCTGATCCCCTTTCATTAAATAACCTTTAATAACTCCTCCAAGCCCTGCTTCGGACCTTATTCTGAGATAATTGACTTTTGCAGTGAAAGTTGAAGAGACACTAGCGTTTTGCTCTTTCGTGATGGTGACCATCCATTTGGCTACCCAACCTTTTTTTGAATTCCAGTCAATTTTCACCCAATCTTCTTTTGTTTCTACGATTGAGTACGTGTCGTTGGAGTGGACTTGACCAATCTTTTCGTAATTGGTTCCAGGTCCTGATCTTACATTCAATCGGTCTACTTCAATGACAACCTCATCTGCATGTATGGAGGCTTCAGGGATTTCGATTAAGGCGATGAATAGTAAAATAAATAGAAAAATTCCTTTCTTAAACACAGCTACACCTCCTTTTATACATACGTTTCACTATTCGACAGACATAATTAACAGACCTTCCTTACTGGAAATATTTTTTTTGATTATTT
>NZ_JRNX01000050.1 GCF_000786645.1 Halobacillus sp. BBL2006 | reverse complement strand
ACATCAACGTATTGATATCAGAACCGAAAATGTCGTCCAGTTGGCGTAAACGATCAGGGTTCAAATCAATGATCGTTACATCGGCACCCAGCCCCATAGCTATTTTCGCAGCGTTCGTACCGACGACACCTCCTCCAATGACTGTTACCCGGCCTCTTCTCACGCCAGGGATACCGCCTAGCAGAATTCCTTTACCTCCATGAGACTTTTCCAGAAATTGAGCACCGATCTGTGAAGCCATCCGTCCGGCAACTTCACTCATTGGCGTCAGTAAAGGCAAGGAGCCGTTTGCAAGCTGGACTGTTTCATAAGCGATAGCTACTACTTTATTTTCAACGAGAGCTTTCGTAAGCTCTGGTTCTGGAGCTAAATGCAGGTAAGTAAATAAAATAAGACCATTATAGAAAAAACCATATTCATCAGGGAGCGGCTCCTTAACTTTCATAACCATTTCCTGACTCCATGCTTCTTTTGCAGAGGCAACTATGGTTGCTCCCGCTTCTTCATACTGAGCATCTGTAAAACTCGAACCGACACCTGCATTCGTTTCGACGAATACTTCATGACCTGCATTCGTCAATGTAATCACCCCTGCTGGTGTCATGGCAACACGGTTTTCATTATTTTTTATTTCACGTGGTACTCCGATTTTCATAGCCATCCAACCTCCCATTCCATTCTTTACATTCTGACCTCATTCTCTCGATTCAACTATAACACGATTCCTTTTCAGTTAGTACACCGGTAAAAAGAGACTCCTTGCGACAATAAACATTGAGATCATTATACCTTATAAGGTTATCGTTCCCTTTACCTGTATCGGTGAATCACATCCATTCCACCGGTCACTTCATAAATGGTGCCTGTAATCATATCTGAGTCTTCATGACATAAAAACTCGATGGTCCTGGCAATGTCTTCACCAGTACCCGGCCGGCCAATCGGGGTTTCATTATCAACAGACCTCCTCCCATCCATAATGGAAGATTCTTTCCAACCACCATGAATGTGACCAGGGCAAATCATATTGGACGTAATGCCGTTTTCTGCTTCTTCGAACGCAATAGTTTTCGTCAATGAAACGAGACCTACCTTTGCTGCAGCAAATGCAGAACGGTAAATCCACCCCGCAGCTCCTCCTGCCCCTTGAAAGCCATAATTGATGATCCGGCCGAAATGTTGTTTTCTCATATAAGGCACCGTTAATTTTAACAAGTAGAAAACCGCGTCCAGGTTCCCTCTTATCATAGCGTCCCACTCTTCAAAAGAATAATCCATCAATTTTTTTCTTTCAAAAATATAGGGACCTGCGTTGTTCACTAAGTAGTCGACGCGTCCGAACCTTGAGATGGTTTGATCTACAAGGTTCTTCAAATCTATGTGAGAGGTGACATCCGCTTGTATAATTTGAATGTCTTCTTGTTTTGTAGGGAATTGATCTATTAATTCTAAGGCTTTTTCTTTATCAGTACGATAAGTGACGGTTACCGAAACTCCATTGTTTAAAAATTGTTCCGTCACTTTTTTACCTAACCCTTTTGATCCCGCGGTAATGATGGCATGTCTCATAACTTTTCCTCCTCGTTCTACCTCGCATATTTGTTTGTTTACAATAAGACTCTCCTTCTGTAAAATAAGTGCGGCAGAAGGGAAGTGGAACTTCATGAGGACCTCATCCTCACATAAAGAAATGATTGAAACATTTGGTTTAGAAGCTGTACCGAAAGAAAAGCAATCCACTCCTTGGTACAGATTTGCTTTCATACAATTTGCTATAGCTGCGAATGCAGGCAACTTCATCGTCCCGGCACTTGCGGTAATAGAGGGAGGATTATCTTTCTGGAGCGGCGTACTCGCCACAAGTATAGGAGCATTGTTAGGTTTCTTGTTCGTCTCCTATTTATCTTTGCCTGGATCCCGCTTAGGGATCCCTGCCCAATACGCCATCCGCACGATTCTTGGTGTACAAGGAGCTCGATACCTTTCTTCACCCATCCGCAGCCTGACATCCCTTTATTGGTTCAGTGTGCAAACGATAGGCGGGACTTATGTCATTCAACAGCTGTTCGTTCGTTTAACCGGAAACGATTTGCCGTTTTTTGTCTTCTCGATTCCATTATCGGTACTAATGGTAATCCTTGCGATTATCGGTTTCGACGCTGTCAAACAAGCGACAACCTATTTCTTACCCTTTCTACTGTTAGGGGAACTAACAATTCTCTACATCTACTTTACTACAAACGATGGACCAGGTTCATGGGAAAAGCTTCAGCAAGGCGCTTTCGAAGGTAGTATTTCAAGTATGTTCTTTTATGCAAGTCTTGCTTTTGTTCAATACGTGTCCGGTGTTAGTGCGTCCGCTGATATGACCAGGTATGCAAAATCTCCGAGTCACGGGTTTTGGGGACTTTTTGTTGGCAATGGGGCGGGCTTCTTACTGACTGCCGTGATCGGGTGCGCCTCCGCGTTTCTATTCCAGAACATCAATCCTTATGTATCAGCAAGCGAACTGACTGTGTCACCAGTCTTCATAACGATTATTACTTTAACTGCGGTCATTTCGATGATCTCCATTAACATCAGTAATGCGTATACAGGAGGGTACAGCCTTCTTAATACATTCAGTCGTCTGACCAGAGTTCAGAGCGCTGTCATCTTCGGGTTTTTGGGTGTTCTATTAAGTGGATTCCCTGATTTAGTAAATGAAGCGGAATCCTACATATCTCTGCTAGGTGGACTTATCATCCCGATCTCTGCCATTATTTGCAGTGACTATTTAATCGTCAAACGCCTTCGTCTGAATGAACGTTCGATTGCACAATTGACAAAGACAACGAGTATTAATCCATGGGCGATCGTCATGGTTTCACTAGGGTGTATTCTCTACTTTTTATTACCCGGGGAATGGTCTCCCGGTCTCATCACCTTCCTTTTATTAATGCTCACCTACCCATTGGTGATAGGAAACAGGACCTGGGGATAAACACAGGTCCTGCTTTTTTATTTTTCGGTTTTTTGCGGATCCCTTTCGGAGCGATAGCTCTCGTTAAGAGAACTGAGCATTTCTTTTTCCGCTGCTTCTTCCTCTTGCGGAGGAACTTTTTTAGCATTTTCCATGATAACCACCTCTGTCTTAATGTTCACAAAACTTACTAAATTATAATTGAGTCATTGGTCTATGCATGGTTGGAACATGTTATAATAGAAGTAACAAATTGGAAGGGGGCATGCAACATGACATTCGAATACAAAGATATTGTAGTTGCTGTGGATGGATCCGAAACAGCTGAGGGGGCTTTTAAAAAGGCCATCGATATTGCTAATCGTAACGAAGCGAAGCTGATCTTATCCCATGTTGTAGATACCAGGGCATTCGCCACTGTAGAAGCTTATGATCGTTCACTCGCAATCAGAGCAGAACAATATGCGAGCGATTTGTTAAAAGACTACAAAGAAAAAGCTGAAAATGCCGGAGTGAAAAACGTCATCATCGACATCGAATATGGATCTCCTAAAGTTAAAATTGCTAAAGATGTGGCTCCAAAACATAATGCCGACCTCATCATATGTGGAGCGACAGGTTTAAACGCCATGGAACGTTTTTTCATTGGCAGTGTTTCTGAACACATCACTCGTTATGCTAATTGCGATGTCCTGGTTGTACGCCCTGAACAGACAACAGAATAAACGAAAAACGCCATAGCTCACAAGAGCATGGCGTTTTTCGTTTTAAAGGTCTTTCTTCAGTTCCCTTACTACATGATTGAGCTCTGGTAAAATCAATCGATCCATTGCAAGTTTAACGGCTCCACTTGAACCAGGCGTAGAGAAAATAGCACAGCTCCCACTTACCCCAGCTATCGCTCTGGATAATATGGCTGCAGATCCGATATCCTCTGTATAGCTCAACATCCGGAACAATTCACCGAAACCAGGTATTTCTTTATCCATCAAAGCTTCAACGACTTCGATCGTTACATCGCGTTCAGCAATTCCCGTACCACCATTGGTCAGGATCACATCTACATCCGTATGCTGCAACCCCTCTTCCAATGCTTTTCGGATCGAAGTTTCTTCATCAGAAACAATACGGTAGGCTTTCACTGAATGCCCCTGACGCTCCAAACGCTCAATCATGAGCCTTCCGCTTTTATCCGTTTCCTCAGTACGTGTATCACTGATTGTAAGGACCATGCAGAAAACAGATTCAGGCGCTTCGCTCTTATGTTCTTCCACAGACATATCATTCGTCCCCTTCTTCGCTTTTCAAGTGACGATATTGATAAAATCTAAGCGCAAAATCGGTCACCTGTCTGGTCAAATGGTAATTCGAGTAGGCCCCTATGGCAATACTAATAAACGGCAGACCTTGGAACATTTTTTTCCTGAACATAAGAATGAAAAGGGACTTGAACGCTTGCTTCAGCGGCTGTTCTACCCATGATTCATTCGTCAATCGGTCATCCCCTTCAAAGATATAGGGATGATTTTTGTTATTGACCTCGTTCATGAGATCTTTCCACGCCGCCCCCTGCAGCCTTTTAGGTAAAGTCGCGGCATGAAAAACTTTCAAAGAAATCATCATTTCGTATGGGTGATTCATTTCATGACCGAATGTAAGTCCGACCAACTGTACCGCTCTGATGTTCATGACCATCATTAAAGGGTAATCCAGTCCAAGCAACAGCCAGCCGCCGGTTCCTGTCAATCCTCCTTGAGCGAATGAATATAGTCTGCCGCGCGCAATTTGCTGTTCTGCTATGTAGGTTAGTTGGTCGACGGTAAGCTCTCTTCGCATATCCGTGATGTTTTCAATATTTTCTGCGAGTACACGACCGACAGTAAGAATACGGCCTCTTGCTTCGTTTTGAAAAGACGTCCCTTGCAAGAATGCATGCGTATGAAAAAACCAATCATCCAGTTTAGAAAAAAACTTCTCTTTAATTCCCGGGTCGACATTATAAAAGCTCTGCTGAATCCAATCATCGTAAATCATCTCAAAATCATTGGGCTGGTAATTCCGATATTGTGCAAGCCAGCTGTCTACTTCCATGGCTACTCGTTCTTTAGACAAAACCATCACTCCCTGACCGTAAGTCTTATATCTTCATTGTAGCCTTTTCAAATAAAAAAAAGCAATTGCCACTATAGGGTGGCAATTGCTTTTACACTATATTACAGACCTTTTTCTACGGTATCACGGGCAATCATAACTTCTTCATTTGTTGGAATGATCATAACTTTAACAGGTGAATGTGGATAGTTAACGAATGCTTCTTTCCCACGGACCTGGTTTAAGGAAGGATCCCAATAAACTCCCATGAATTCTAATCCTTTAAGAACACGTTCACGGATAGACGTACTGTTCTCTCCGACACCTGCAGTAAAGACGACCCCATCAATTCCGTGCATTCGAGCAGCATATGAACCGATATACTTGTGAATACGGGCTGCGAATACTTCAAGTGCCAGTTCAGCACGCTCATCTCCATCATTTGCACGCTGCTCAATGTCACGAAGGTCACTTGAGAAACCAGAAAGGGCAAGCATACCGCTTTCTTTGTTCAATACGTTCATGACTTCACTGGCGGTTTTACCTGTTTTCTCCATAATGAACGGAATCAGTGCCGGATCAATGTTACCCGAACGAGTTCCCATCGTAACACCTGCAAGTGGTGTGAATCCCATGGATGTATCAATCGATTTTCCGCCTTCAATTGCAGCAATACTTGCACCGTTTCCTAAGTGGCAGGATAGGATACGAAGCTGCTCTACTGGGCGGCCGAGCATTTCTGCGGCACGCTCGGATACGTATTTGTGCGATGTACCATGGAAGCCATACTTACGAATGCCATATTTCTCGTAATACTCATATGGCAAGCTGTAAAGATAAGACTGCTCAGGCATAGACTGGTGGAAGGCAGTGTCGAATACAGCTACGTGAGGTACATTCGGAAGCACTTCACGGAAAGCACGAATACCAGTCAAGTTAGCCGGGTTATGAAGTGGAGCTAAGTCAGACACTTCTTCAATTTCTTGGATTACTTCATCGGTAATCAAGACAGATTCACTGAAGCGTTCTCCGCCGTGTACAACACGGTGTCCAACACCATTAATCTCATCAAGAGATTCAATGATTCCATTGGATGTCAATTTATCCAATAGCATTTTAACCGCTTCTCCGTGATCTGGGATATCGGTGACTGTCTTATCTTTGTCTTCGTTCACTTCGATTGTGAATACCGCATCGTCCAGGCCGATACGCTCGACTAATCCTTTAGTGATCACCGTTTCTTCAGGCATTTCAATCAATTGGAATTTCAGTGATGAACTACCTGCATTTATGGCAAGAATTTTATTACTCAACGTTGCTCATCCCCTTAAAATTAGGTTCGTATATTTCTACCATTACCATTTAATCACCCGTTCTAATCAATTTCAAGGCAGAAAAGGCATGATAACGTTTACTTCTTATATTCGTTATTTTCTCACTATTGTGTCGGTTTATATTCATCAAACCACTGATTCATTTGAGCTAAGATGTCTGCCATGGCTTCAGGGTTTTTGAACGAAGGAAGCTTAACAAGCAATGCTTGCTTAGGTGACTTCGTCTGTGGGCCTTTCTTTTGAAGGATCAAGATGCTCTTCCCATGCTTCTCGTTTTTGAATAAAGAATCAGACAGCTGCAGCATTCCAACGATGTGAGCATGTTCACGCAAGTATGCATTCAGTGCCTTCGACTGATCACTGTCGAAAAGGAAGTTCGGGACGATGAACATCAGAAATCCGCCCTCTTTTGTATAGTTCAACCCCTGTTCAATAAATAAATGGTGAGCATAAGAATGGCCTTCTTCGGCTTTAAGTTCATATCTGGATGCTTGTACCTCATCTGGATAGTAACCTACAGGCAGATCAGCGAGCACAAAATCAACCGGTTCCATCAAAAATGGACGCAAACTATCCTGGTGGAAAAACTCAATATTGTTTTTTTGCAGGTTCGCGTTGGCGACCGCCAATTGGATGAGTGTCGGATCAACTTCACTCGCATATGCGCGAAGGGGCATTTCCAACTGATTCATGACTGAAGTCATCAGATTTGCAGACCCTGAAGCAAGATCGAACATCGTCAGCTCTTCCTGACCTTCAAATAGTTTGGATGCAAGATAGCCCATGAACATAGCTACCGAATCGGGCGTGATTAAATGCTGCTGCTGAGTTGCACCCTTCATTCCTTTCAATATTGTTAGTTGGACTGCTTTCCGGACTTCTTCTTTTTCATAATCCTCTTTTTTAACTTTCGTCAATCGATTGGTCAGTTTTGTTTGGAGATTCTTATTAAGATCATCGAAAGGCTTTTCATTGAATAAGACATCCAGCGCTTCCGCCAAACCTTCTAAATAGGTAATGTTCATATCTTCTGAGATAAGGGTGGATGTGTCATCCAACCATTCAAATAGCTTCTCTACCTGGCCTTGTTTCATTGTCATTCTCCTTTTATTGCTACATAATTCTCAAAAATAATGGACGCATTGGTTTATAAAGAACAATGCGTCAGCCGTTACCGTGCTATTCCTTGAGTTCGATTCTATCACAACCATAACGAATTATTCATTACTGTTCAACAATGAGCAATTTAACTGATTTGTAGGAAAATTGGGTGCGGTTACATAATAGAAATGATAAAATGACTACAATGACTACATAAAGGAGAATGCATTGTGTCTGATCATCGTAGAAACCTTTACTTTTATTATCACCCGAATCTAGAACTTGATAAAAAACTTGAGCCTCTCTTTCAGCTGGCTCGCGATAATGATTTTCATATCGTTGAAAAATCTAGTGAAGCCAATATCATTGTAGCTGTTGGTGGGGATGGGACCTTTTTGCAAGCCGTACGCAAAACAGACTTCCGACAGGATTGTCTGTATGTTGGGATCCGCAGCCGCAATGAAGCTGGCCTCTATTGTGACTTTAGTATCGACGACCATACCGAAATTGTAGAATCGATGCAGAATGCTGAAGTTGAAGTACGCAGGTTCCCAGTGATTGAAGCAACAGTAAATAATGAATCAAGTTATTTATGCATAAACGAATGCAGTGTCCGTTCTACCCTCATTAAGTCCATTGACATTGACGTATACATTGACGACCTTCATTTTGAAACATTCCGAGGAGACGGGCTAATTGTAGCTACACCGACTGGGAGTACAGGATATAACAAATCGACTAAGGGAGCCGTTGTTGATCCAAAACTGCCTTGCTTCCAAGTGAGTGAGCTTGCTTCCTTAAATAATAATCGATTCCGTACGTTGGGATCTTCGTTCATTCTAAGCGGAGAACGCACCTTGAA
>NZ_JRNX01000005.1 GCF_000786645.1 Halobacillus sp. BBL2006 | reverse complement strand
GAGAGGCGTCGACGTCACTTCCTCTTATCGACTTCTGGAAAGCAGAGAGAACATCATAATGGGCGTCACCATCTTTATCGTGAGAAAAGCTTTTCTTCTGCATACATTCCTCTGCCGTATCCAATGAAATGATAACGGTACCATCCTCAGAAGCTGGGGTAGAAAAAGCGGCAAGCTCTACACCATTCAAAGCAGCTCGTAAATCCCCGTTCGCTGCTTGAGCAAAATGTTCGAGAGCATCATCCGTCATTTTAATCGTCAGATCACCTAAACCATCTTGCTTGTCATCCATTGCTCTCTGTATAGCTTCCTTTATATCTTCTGGAGTTAAACGATAGAGTTCAAACAAATGGCAACGGCTTCGAATAGCCGGATTGATTGAGTGGTACGGGTTACTCGTTGTACACCCGATCAGCGTCAGACGGTTACTTTCTAAATGAGGAAGGAGAAAATCTTGCTTTGCTTTATCCAATCTATGAACCTCGTCTAATATTAAAACCATTTGGCCATGCATTTTTGCTTCTTCCACAGCAATCTCCATATCTTTCTTTTTATCTGTTACAGCGTTAAGGGTCTTGAATGGCAATTGGAGGCTCTTTGCAAGAGCTGTAGCCATGGAAGTTTTACCTGTGCCAGGAGGACCAAATAGAATCATGGAAGCCGGGCGATTGGCTGTGATCATCCGTCGGATGGTTTTTCCTTCACCCACTAAATGGGTTTGGCCGATAATTTCATTTATGTTAGATGGACGCATACGGAATGCGAGAGGCTGTTGATTCATACATCAAGCTCCTTTGTACAGTTATAATTGTTAGCGTAGAATGATTCTCTGTAAAATGCAAGAGACTTGCCATTCGTGCTATAATAGCGTTTGGTATAATAGAGAGAGGAAGTTAGAGATGAGTAAAAACCATCTATTTAAAAAGCGGGAAATGTCGCTCCGCTGGAGTTTTTTTCTTGCTGGCTTAGTCATTCTTGGGTTAGGAATATCTATGACCATGCAAGTGAGAGAGTTTGGCATCGGACCATGGGATGTCTTTCACTACGGATTATTTTTACAATTTGGTTTAACTGTTGGTACCTGGTCGATCATTGCTGGGCTGATGATCGTTCTTGTGAGCAGTTTAGTTCAAAAGAGTAAACCTCAAGTCGGTACCATTTTGAATATGGTGTTAATTGGTGTTTTCATTGACTTTTTTAACTGGCTGTTACCAGAACCTGAAACGTTAATAACACAAGCATTTGTATTCATACTCGGTACTGTGGTCATTTCCATAGGAATTGGTATTTATGTCGCCCCTGGTATTGGAGCAGGCCCAAGAGACAGCTTGATGCTCCTCATTTCAGAAGCTACTGGCTGGAAAGTATCTACCGTCAGGAACGGAATTGAAATTACGGTCGCTATCCTTGGATTGCTGCTGGGTGGACCAGTAGGTATCGGTACGGTGTTTATCGCATTGCTGCTGGGCACATTTGTTGGTTACACCCTACCTTACGCAAAACAATCTTTACAGTTTTTAATAATGAAAGGTGAATTGTATGAAAATATCTACAAAAGGCCGTTACGGTCTAACTATAATGATTGAATTAGCAAGAAAATATGGAGACGGTCCGATTTCACTGAAACAGATCGCAAGGGATAATGAGCTTTCTGAGCACTATTTAGAACAATTGATTGCTCCATTAAGAAACGCCAGTCTTGTAAAAAGTGTACGGGGTGCCTATGGAGGATATATGTTGACAAAAGCTCCCCATGAAATCACTGCAGGTGATGTGATTCGTATCCTTGAGGGTCCAATCACACCAGTGGAAGGTATTGAAAACGAGGAACCGGCGAAGCAGGCATTATGGAAACGAGTACGTGATGCAGTAAAAGATGTATTAGATACGACAACTTTGGAAGACTTGAAAGACCATGTCGATGATCAAACGCAAGATGCCTACATGTTTTATATTTAACGGACGGAGGTGACAACATGGCAGCCATCTACTTAGATCATGCCGCTACTTCACCTGTACACCCAAAGGTTATTGAGGCTATGATGCCGGTGTATCAGGATGTGTTTGGAAATCCATCAAGCGTGCATCAGTTTGGCCGTAAAGCAAGAAGAATCTTAGATGAGGCGAGAAGAACAGTAGCAGAAAGTATCTCTGCTGATGAAAAGGAGATCGTGTTTACTAGTGGGGGTACGGAAGCTGACAATCTTGCTATTATCGGTACAGCAAGGGCAAACCAGCATAAAGGTAAGCATATCATTACCACCTCCATTGAACATCATGCTACATT
This sequence comes from Halobacillus sp. BBL2006, assembly GCF_000786645.1. Classification (GTDB taxonomy): domain Bacteria; phylum Bacillota; class Bacilli; order Bacillales; family Halobacillaceae; genus Halobacillus. The sequence continues at coordinate 555 of NZ_JRNX01000005.1, read as the reverse complement.
GCATGCAGTCGAATATTTAGAAGCTGAAGGGTACGAGGTCACTTACTTGCCTGTAGACGAAACGGGAGCTGTTCAGGCAGAAGAAGTCAAAGCTTCTTTAAGAGAAGATACAATCCTCGTTTCCATTATGATGGTCAATAATGAAACAGGAATCATTCAACCAATTGAAGAGGTTGCGGAAGTTGTTAAAGACCACCAGGCTTACTTTCATTCAGACATCGTTCAAGCCTATGGTTTACTCGAGGTCAATGTCCAGACTTTACCAGTAGATCTATTAGCTGTATCAGGTCACAAAGTAAATGGTCCCAAAGGGATCGGCTTTCTTTATGTACGTGAAGGAACTAAAATGGATTCTTTGCAATATGGAGGCGAACAAGAAAGAAAACGCCGGGCGGGTACAGAGAACATTCCCGCTGTGAAAGGCTTTCAGACGGCAGTCGAAGTTATGAATATGAATAGAAATTTGAACAGGGATGAATATACGAAATTCAAACAATTATTCCTCAACACCTTGAAAGGAGAAGAAGTCGACTTTAAGGTGAACGGGAACGAACT
>NZ_JRNX01000495.1 GCF_000786645.1 Halobacillus sp. BBL2006 | reverse complement strand
ATGATTTTTATGAACAGCCTCTTTAATTCCTGGAACGTGGGCCGCACCTAAGACCGCCACCACCTTATTCCCAGGAGCTGTCTTGATTTTTTGGGCTAAATATTGATCCCGTTCATCAATCAAAGGCTTCTTGAGGGTCGGAAAATTTTCAGTCAAGTCCTTTAACATTCCATCCAGCATGTCCTGAGATTTCATTTTCTCCAGTTCTTCTTCAGAAATGCTTTCATTACTGAAAATACTATAGACGATAGATAGAAGCAGTTTAGATTTCCCTGTAAAACCAATATTGCCCCAGATTCTAGCGAATGTGGTCTGGATGTTTCGGTCAGCGAGGACCAATTTAGCTCCAGTCTGTTCTGCTGATTCAATCCCTTGAATCATTTCCTGGCCTGGCTGGATCCCGAACTGCTTTGCCATACGCTTTTGAAAGGAAGAAATCGCTAAATTCATGAGAAGGAGCGATGCCTTCTTTTGCTTGATCACTTCAAATATATCTGTATTTTTCCATCGATCTCCGTCTTTGATCGACTGGTATCGTTGCTCATCTAATTCTACACATACAGAATCAGGCTGCTCATCTTCAATGACTTGCTTTACCTGTTCAGCACTCTGCTTGGACACGTGCGCTGTTCCAATCAGGATCAATTCTTTCTCGCCTAATTGGATTCTCGTAATGTTCTCTTCCATTGTCGACATACAAACCTTCCTTTTATCGTGTAAACTATAATCATCCTCTATATAATATTAAACTAGAATGATACAAATGAGAATGCCATTCCAACAAATCATCCTTTGAACCCTCTACTTCATTGACAAACACGTTCAAACACGTATAGAATCACTATTAATTATTTAACAGTATATACAAATGCCTCTACTTCTAAAGGAGAGATCATATGAGTCTAAGCAAAGATGTTTTAAGAAAAAATATACAAATTGCCAATAAGTCAATTCCGGCCGATGTCGTCATTAAGAATGGACGCGTATTAGATGTCTTCAATTTAGAATGGCTGGACTTGGACGTTGCTCTCTCCAATGGAAAAATCGTAGGTCTTGGAACGTTTGAAGGAAAAGAAACAATTGATGCAAAAGGACGTTACATCTGTCCTTCCTTCATTGATGCCCACGTCCATATCGAATCCTCTATGGTCCCGCCTTCCGAATTTGCAAAAGTCGTCCTTCCTCATGGTGTTACAACTGTAATCACCGACCCTCATGAAATCGCCAATGTACTGGGGCAAAAAGGAATCGAATTCATGATTAAGAATTCCGAAACGCTTCCTCTTGAAGTCTATCTTATGCTTCCCTCCTGCGTCCCTTCCACCCCGTTCGAAAATGCCGGTGCAATCCTGAAAGCAGAAGATTTGAAGCCATTTCTAAAAAACGAAAGAGTACTCGGTCTTGCTGAAGTGATGGATTATCCATCTTTAGCGAATGCAGAAGACCCAATGTTAGATAAAATTGAGTTGACCAGAAGTCACGATGGCAAGATCGATGGACATTTAGCAGGCCTAGTTACAAACGCCATCAATGTCTACCGTACTGCGGGAGTTACGACCGATCATGAATGCAATACAGTAGAAGAAGCCAAAGACCGATTAAGACGGGGCATGTATTTATTAATACGCGAAGGTTCTGTAGCGAAAGATTTATCTTCCTTAATTGGTGTCGTCACTCCAGCGAATGCTCGCCGCTGTCTGTTTTGCACCGATGATAAGCACCTTGATGAGCTCACAGAGGAAGGCAGTATCGACCATCATATCCGACTCGCTATCCAAGCAGGAGTGCCGCCTCTTCAGGCGTACCAGATGGCCTCCCTTAATGCAGCTGAATGCTATGGTCTCTACCACAAAGGAGCAATTGCCCCTGGCTACGATGCTGACTTTTTGATTGTTGACGACCTTGAATCCGTAAAAATATCTGAGGTATATAAAAATGGAGAACGACTTGCTCAAAACGGGAAATATCTCGCTTCCGACCAAGATAAGAAATCAGCGGACCCTGAAATCACTTCTACAGTTCACTTTAAGGTTTTACAAGAAAAAGATTTTGAGATTCCAATCAGTGATTCTAAACAAGCCCATATTATTGAGATCAACCCGAACCAGTTGAAGACAAACAAAGTAATAGAAGAAGTTCACGCAGTAGAAGGATATTTCTCTCCATCAGTAGCACAAGATCAATTGAAAATGATCGTCGTCGAAAGACATAAACAAACCGGAAATGTGGGAGCGGGGATTGTAAAAGGATTTGGCTTAAAGGCAGGAGCTATTGCTACGACCATTGCGCATGACTCCCATAATATCGTAGCAATCGGCACGAACGACCAGGACCTCATGACAGCCATCCAGGCACTTAAAGAAATACAAGGCGGACTGGTTGTCGTGAAAGATTGCCAAGTTATAGCGTCTCTCCCGCTGCCGATTGCAGGATTGATGTCAGACCAGGATTTTAGAACAGTGAATGTAGGACTCGAAGAAATTAAGAAAGCTTTAAATTCTTTAGGTTTCAAAGGCGGTTTCAATCCATTCTTAACCCTGTCTTTTTTAACTTTACCAGTCATTCCATCCTTGAAACTGACAGATACCGGCTTATTCGATGTTGAAGATTTCAAACATATCCGTGTATCGGTCGATAGAACGTGACTAAGCATTAAAAAGAGGTTATCCAGGGAACTTGGATAACCTCTTTTATTTTATTGCTCATACTCCACTATAGCAGCCCTGATAGCTTTCACGTATCGCTTGAAAGCTTCTGTTTGATTTGATGCCTTGCTCCTAGAACTGTAGCTAATGTCACCATTTTTATAAAAGGCTTCCCTTTGTTCCCTGGTGAGTTCCAGCTGTACACCTTGTTTTGCTTTAGATTGATTAACAATATTCTCCGGATGATCTCCGTTTAAATGTTCTGCAGCCTCCTCGACAGCAAACCCACGCTCTTTTAAGTGTTGTGCTATTAACTTTCTTAAATCTTCATTCAGTCCTCCGATAAACGTTTTAGGTTCTTCCCCCTTAGCTCCATGAATCGAGATATGATGATCCACAGCATGCACCATATTTAATGCTTCCGGTTCATCAAAATGGATCGATGTTATATGTAGATTTTCAAAATTACCAGAGCTAAGCTTTCCTTTAAACGTGTAGTAATCGTATTCGTCTCCTGCGATTGCATCAGCCAATTGAGTGGTTGCTTGCTCAATACCTCCACCATGGATCGCGCTCACTAACATACGATCTGACTGAGAATCACGTGTTTGAATTTCCCAGTCTTCGCCTTCGCTATACACTCGTTTTAACTCCTCAAAGCTGCAGAATCGATCAGAAGAGGAACACTCTTCATCGTTTTCTACTGATTCGTTTTTAATAAATAGAGTTGCTGCAGCAAGAGCAGCTGCTATGACAGCAGACACGATCAAAACCTTACTCATAATTATACCCCTTCCACCTGAATTATCATTTTATCATTCGATTTACTATCAATGCTATGAAACTACTTCAAAATTCCACACGGGTCGAACTATGTGGGGGAGCAGAATCACATTCCTCTCTCGCATAAAAATTGCTTCAAAAATATAAAAAGACTCCAACATTACTGTTGAAGTCTTTTTTATGCTACATTTTAGTACCGGTGGCCGGGGTCGAACCGGCACTCCGTGAGGAACA
>NZ_JRNX01000494.1 GCF_000786645.1 Halobacillus sp. BBL2006 | reverse complement strand
GAAGGTGTGGAAGCTGTTCAACAAGAGCACCCTGATGTAGATATTTATCTGGCTGCACTCGACGAAAAGTTGAATGAAAAAGGATACATCGTTCCTGGCCTGGGTGACGCCGGCGACCGCTTGTACGGTACAAAATAAGATTAAAAGTGGGAGCAACCGTTGCAGCAATAGCTTCTATAATAAATAAAACCCCTTTTTTGAGGAGGCCAATCAGTGTCGGAACCAATAAAAGTTATGACGATCTTCGGTACAAGGCCGGAAGCCATCAAAATGGCCCCCCTTGTGCTGGAACTAAAACAACGTCCAGAGCAATTTCAACCTATTGTGGCTGTGACTGCCCAACACCGAGAAATGCTGGATCAAGTGTTATCCATTTTCGATATTGAACCGGACTTCGATTTGGATATTATGAAATCACGCCAAACCCTGGCTCAAGTCACTACTCGTGCACTTGAAGGATTGGACGGAGTGATGAAAGAAACCAAGCCTGATGTCGTATTGGTTCATGGAGATACAACTACGACATTCGCTGCATCATTGGCGGCTTATTATAATCAAATTCCTGTCGGCCATGTCGAAGCTGGGCTTAGAACTTGGAATAAATATTCTCCTTACCCTGAAGAAATGAATCGTCAACTTACTGGAGTTATGGCGGATCTTCATTTCGCACCAACGAACAAGTCTAGAGATAATTTGCTTGCTGAAAACAAACCGGAAGATCATATTTTCGTAACAGGAAACACAGCGATTGATGCGTTGCAAACGACTGTTAACGAAGAATATACTTCTGAAGTTCTAAAGGAAGTCGGAGACAAGCGTCTTGTTCTTATGACTGCTCACCGCCGTGAAAACTTAGGTGAAAATATGAGGCAGATGTTCAGAGCCATTAAACGACTCGTTCAAGAACATGAAGATATTCAAGTTGTTTATCCTGTCCACCTAAATCCTGTCGTGAAAGAGACAGCAGACGAAATTCTTGGAGATGATGATCGCATTAAGCTTATCGACCCGCTTGATGTCATTGATTTTCATAACTTTGCCTCTCGTGCTTACTTGATTTTGACGGATTCAGGCGGAGTTCAAGAAGAAGCCCCTTCTCTTGGTGTTCCAGTATTAGTACTTCGTGATACGACAGAACGTCCGGAAGGAATTGAAGCTGGTACTTTGAAACTCGCTGGAACAGAAGAGGACCATATTTTCCATTTAGCGCATGAGCTTTTATCTGACGATAGCAAGCATCAGGAAATGGCCAAAGCGTCAAACCCCTACGGAGATGGACAAGCCTCTGCTCGAATAGCTGAAGCGATCCGTTATTTCTTCAAACGCCGTGAGGATAAACCAGCTCCATTTGAAATTGAATAGGAGAAAAAGTCAAGCCGATCGAGAGGCTTGACTTTTTTTATGAGTGCATAGCTATTCTTCATCATCACAAACTAAGCACAAAAAAGAGGTCTGGTTATGCATAAAGCGGTTTTGTGTCTATGTATGGTGCTGTTATGCTCAGGTTTTAAAGCTCCTGAAGCCACAGAAAAAGTCACCATTATTGTAGAGGTAGATCAATCGGTAGAGAATTTCGTGGATCGTATAGAAACGAGAATTCCCAGATTAGAGGTTGTTGCCAAGTACGATACGATTTTCAAAGGTGTAGCGATCAAAGGAACAGCGGGAGAGCTGGAGAAGTTAGCACGATTAGATACCGTCATACAGCAATATCCAGTTCAGACTTACAAAACATTGAAGGAAGAACTGCCTTCCTTTTCTACGGATTGGATTCGGGAACGATATGATCTCCCATTCACAGGTAAGGGTGTAAAGGTAGGGGTGATCGATACAGGAGTGGACTACTCTCATCCAGATCTGGAAGGATCTTACAAGGGAGGATTTGATACAGTTGATTTTGATGATGATCCGATGGAAACACAAGGGGAAGGCGAGACACTTCACGGAACTCATGTAGCTGGGGTGATTGCAGCGGATGGGCAAATGAAAGGAATAGCGCCGGGTGCTGAATTGTATGCCTATCGAGCTCTTGGGCCAGGCGGAATGGGATCATCTGTCCAGGTCATTGCAGCTATCGAAGAAGCGGTAGAGGACGGGATGGATGTCATCAATCTTTCCCTGGGGAATGATGTGAATGGTCCAGATTGGCCTACATCCCATGCAGTTAATAAGGCTGTTGAACTCGGTACGACAGTAGTTGTAGCAGCAGGTAACTCCGGGCCGGATTCCTGGACGGTAGGTTCTCCGGCTACTTCATCAAAGGCGATTACGGTAGGAGCCTCTTCCGTGCCGGACGAAGTGCCTCTTTTATCGATTCCTGGAGAACGGCGTCATATTCCTGTTCAAGTTATGTTAGGGTCAGTCCCGTGGGAATTATCTAAAAAATATCCACTGATCAAGGCCGGGAAAGGACATGATGAGTTACAAGAGGCAAGGGGAAAAATTGTTGTATTCGAAAGAGGAGACATATCCTTTACGGAAAAAGCAATCAAAGCTTTTCAAGCAGGGGCGGTAGCCGTTGTTATTTATAATAATGATGAGGGTATTTTTCAAGGAGCACTTGAAGGGAACATACCTATCCCTGTCGCTGCTGTTTCTAGGGATGATGGGGAATGGTTGTTGAACGAGGGGGGAGAAGCAGGGCAATGGGTGGAAACCCTAATGTCCCAAGCAAAAGAAGAGATTGCTCCGTTTAGTTCACGAGGACCAGTGACAACGAGTTGGGAGGTAAAGCCAGACTTAGTTGCCCCAGGGGTTAACATCGTAAGTACTGTGCCAGGAGGCTATCAACCTCTTCAAGGAACAAGTATGGCCGCTCCTCATGTCGCCGGTGTTGCCGCCTTAATCCTTGAAGCCCATCCCGATTGGACTCCACAAGAGGTGAAGGCAGCTTTGTTAAGTTCAGCTGATTTGATGACACAGGAGGAAAATCTTTATCAGCCTACGGAACAGGGGAATGGGATGTTAGATATAGTGGAATCCATTCAACCTGAGCTTTTAATAGAATCAGGGGCCCTGGAGTTCGGACGCATTGGAGATAGATTCTTTAGAAAACAATTACCGATAAAGGTGAAAAATCCGACAGAAAAGCAACAGGAAATTTATATTGAGCGGCCGAGCCTGCAGCCAGGAGTGTCTTGGCGTGTCCCTTCTGTCATTTCCTTAGCTCCTGGAGAAACAAAAACGGCGAATGTAGAAATTCAATTGTCCAAGGCTTTCGTCAAGCCGGGTGTTCATGAAGGTTACTTAAAGCTTGAAAGTAACGGTGCCCAATATCAGATCCCTTACTTATATATGAAGGAAGATGCTGAATACGCGAAAGTGACAGGCTTTGAACTCACTCAAAGCACTGGGAGGGAAAGAACGTTATCCTACCGATTCCATTTAACGGAGGAGGTCGACAAAGTGACCGTGGACTTGTACCGTGCGGGAACGATGTTATATCAAGGACAGTTAATGAAGATCGACAAGCCTGAAGCGGGACTTGTTGAAGGAGAGATACAAAGGACTTCAAGTGATCTTGCAGGGCCGTATCTAGCTACTGTAAATGTTCAAGTCAAAGGTAAAAATGAAACGTACACTTTCCCGATCCGATTCAGTGATTGAGCAGCAAACAAACACGCCTCAGGTCATCCAAATTATGGGAGACCTGAGGTGAGCTGTTTAGTAAGTTTTTTTCAGAAATTCTGTGTTTTTAGCAATTTAAAAAATGTGACGAAAATGTGATCGAAAAGTGTCATACATTTGTATTTTTGCTCACAAACTCATTGACATCATATGACCCCTATTGTATTCTTACATAGGGTGGAATGATAAGGTTTTCATATAAGGGAAATAAAAGGTTTTATCCACTTTTCCCTGCCTTAAAAGTGAGAGTGAAAAAAATGAAACGTTACAAGCCACCATTCCAGGCTATGGCGCTTACGAGCGCGATCGTTTCCCAACTAGCCGGCGGACCTTTAGCCGGGGTATTTATTGGGAAGTGGGTCGATAGCCAATTTTCCACAGCACCCACATTCTTAATCATTGGACTTTTCCTCGGATTAGGAGCAGGTACATATGGAACTATTCATTTAGTACGCTCGTACTCGGGAGACGATTAACATGATAGACTATCAACAGATGATATCCCGCCAACGGAAATGGATGTTCTACCTTTTAGCTTTGCTCGTTTTGGGGTGGGGGTTTACTCCTTGGAAACCTGTTTTCTTAGGACTCCTACTAGGAACTACCCTTAGTTTTTACAACCTATGGACAATGCAAAGGAAAATCTCCAAGCTAGGTGAACATTCCACAGACACATCAAATTCGGAAAAACGCAAACCAAATATTGGTACGTTTACACGATTAGCCACAGGGGCTCTAGCAGCCGTAATTGCACTTCAATTCGAAGAACATTTCCACATTATTTCAGTAGTATTGGGCCTAATGACAGCCTATTTTGTCATTTTTATAGACTACCTGTTGAAGCACTTAACAGAATAGCACGATGGAAGAGAGGTGAACAAAATGAATCACGAAGCACCAATGTTGGAGAATGCGCTTGGTATTGACTGGTTAGATTTCAACCTATCCAACGTATTAATGATACTGATTGCTTCAGTCATTGTTTTTATTGTTGCTGTTGCAGCAACGCGAGGTTTGGAACGACGTCCGAAAGGATTTCAAAACTTTATGGAGTGGCTCATCGACTTTATAAAAGGTATTATTGGTTCAAATATGGACTGGAAAGTAGGGAGACTATTTCTGCCATTAGGATTAACTCTCTTCACATATATCTTTGTCTCTAACATGTTAGGGGTAGTCACCATATTTGCGCCACATGATGTTCTATGGTGGAAATCACCGACATCGGATCCGGGCATCACCTTAACGCTAGCTGTTATGGTAGTCGTCCTCACCAACTATTATGGTGTGAAGATGAGAGGGGGCAATGAGGTCGCTAAAGACTTCGCACGTCCACTGCCATTTTTACTCCCATTTAAGATTATCGAGGAGTTTTCGAATACGTTGACACTAGGTCTTCGACTTTACGGAAACATTTACGCAGGTGAGATTTTGCTGGGTCTGTTAGCTGGAGTAGCATCAGCCGGCTTCCTAGGATTCTTAGGCGGAGTTATTCCGTTGTTAGCTTGGCAGGCATTTAGTACATTTGTAGGTTTTATTCAGGCATTTATTTTCACAATGTTGACAATGGTTTATATGTCTCACAAAGTGAGTTCTGACCATTAATAAATAACAAATTTTTTAATATATTTGAGGAGGAATTTAACATGGGTCTGATTGCAGCGGCAATTGCAGTAGGTCTTGCAGCAGTAGGTGCAGGTATTGGTAACGGTTTAATCGTAGGTAGAACAGTAGAAGGGATTGCTCGTCAACCAGAATTGCGAGGCGTTCTTCAAACAACAATGTTCATTGGTGTTGCACTAGTTGAGGCACTTCCAATCATCGGTGTCGTAATCGCATTTATCGTAATGGGTCAATAAGTTTTTACTAAAAGAGATGGCGAAGCGAAAGTTTCCTTCGCCATTTCTCTACATCAGCCAAAAAGTATTTACCCATTCTTAGAGAATTAAAACTTCGACTTAAACCTTTAAGCCGGGTTTTTGTTATGTATAGCCCCATTTAGGGTCGTCGAAAGGAGTGAGCAAGGTGCAAACTTTTACTAATATGTTAGTTCTAGGATCTGGTGGCGGACTTAACATCGGAGATATGCTCGTTCAGTTAGTTGTATTCATTGTCCTCTTGGTTTTACTTAAGAAATTTGCCTGGGGTCCTTTCATGAATATGATGAAAGAGCGTGAAGATTATATTTCCAACGAAATAGACACAGCTGAAAAAAGCCGTGAGGAAGCACAACGCATGCAACGTGAAGCTTCAGAAGAGTTGAAAAAGACAAGACAAGATGCACAAAAGATTATAGAGGATGCACGTCAAACAGCTGCTCAACAAGAACAATCGATTATTCAATCCGCTCGTACAGAGGCAGAGCGAATGAAAGACTCAGCTAAACAAGAGATTGTTCAAGAGAAGGAAAAAGCAATTCAGTCACTCAAAGACCAAGTTGCTTCCATGTCTGTTATGATTGCGTCTAAAGTTATCGAAAAAGAATTATCCGAAAAAGATCAAGATCACTTAATCCAGCAATACATCAATGAAGCGGGCGAAGAACGATGAGTAATTCTATCGTTGCAAAGCGCTATGCGCAAGCCCTTTTTCAACTCGCTGAAGATCATTTGAAGGTCGATCAAATTGGAGAAGAATTAGAGACTGTAAGAGAAGTTTTCCGTGAGAATCCTTCTATTTACACATTCTTAAAACATCCTAAGATTACGACTGCAGAGAAGAAACGTGTCGTAACTAAATCATTTCAGGCGTTATCAGCTGAGGTGTTGAACACGTTAAAGCTTATCGTGGATCGTCACAGAGAAGATATTATCCTTGAAGTGATCGAAGAGTACATGTCTAAAATCTCAGATCAAAAAGGTGTAGCGCAGGCTACGGTTTACTCTGTACGTAAACTATCTGATAAAGAAAAGCAGCAAATTTCTAAAACGTTTGCTTCAAAAGTAGGAAAACAATCCTTGAACATTACAAACAATATCGATTCTTCCTTGCTTGGCGGTATTCGCGTAAGAATAGGAAATCGCATTTTCGATGGTTCAGTAAGCGGCAAGTTAAACCGCATGGAACGTGAACTAGTATCGAATAAAAGATGATAGGGGTGAAATAGCATGAGCATCAAAGCTGAAGAAATCAGTGCGCTGATAAAGCAGCAAATTGAAAACTATGAGACTGAAATTGAAGTCAAAGATGTCGGTACAGTTATCGAAGTAGGTGACGGTATCGCACGTGCTCATGGTCTTGACAACGTCATGGCTGGAGAGCTCGTTGAATTTTCAAATGGTGTAATGGGTCTAGCACAAAACTTAGAGGAAAATAATGTAGGTCTTGTCATCCTTGGCCCATACACAGATATTAAAGAAGGCGACGAAGTTCGTCGTACGGGACGCATCATGCAGGTTCCTGTAGGTGAAGAAATGTTGGGACGTGTTGTCAATCCACTTGGACAGCCAGTTGATGGAATGGGTCCGGTTGAAACAACAAGAACTCGCCCAATTGAATCGCCTGCACCAGGTGTTATGGATCGTAAATCCGTTGATGAGCCGCTTCAAACAGGGATCAAGGCGATTGACGCCCTTGTTCCGATTGGACGTGGACAACGTGAGTTAATCATCGGAGACCGTCAAACAGGTAAAACATCTGTTGCGATTGACGCGATTATTAACCAGCACGATCAAGACATGATTTGTATCTATGTAGCGATTGGGCAAAAAGAATCTACCGTTCGTGGAACAGTAGAAACACTCCGTCGTCACGGTGCGCTTGATTACACAATTGTCGTTACGGCAAGTGCTTCTCAGCCAGCTCCACTTCTTTACTTAGCTCCATATGCAGGAGTATCTTTGGGTGAAGATTTCATGTACAACGGCAAGCACGTACTTGTTGTATATGATGACCTTTCTAAGCAGGCAGCTGCTTACCGTGAACTTTCCCTGCTACTTCGTCGTCCACCAGGTCGTGAAGCCTTCCCGGGGGATGTGTTCTACTTGCACTCTCGTTTGCTAGAGCGTGCCGCTAAATTGAGTGATGCTAAAGGTGGGGGATCACTAACAGCCCTTCCGTTCGTAGAAACGCAAGCGGGTGACATCTCTGCTTACATCCCAACCAACGTTATCTCCATCACTGATGGACAGATCTTCTTACAATCTGATTTATTCTTCTCGGGTGTACGTCCAGCGATTAACGCCGGTCTATCCGTATCCCGTGTTGGTGGTTCCGCACAAATCAAAGCGATGAAGAAGGTTGCCGGTACGTTGCGTCTTGACTTAGCATCCTACCGTGAACTAGAAGCTTTCGCACAGTTCGGATCAGACCTGGATAAATCAACACAAGCTAAGCTGAATCGTGGTGCCCGTACAGTAGAAGTACTGAAACAAGGTCTTCACGAGCCGCTAGCTGTTGAAAAACAAGTCATGATCATCTATGCGCTGACTAAAGGATTCCTGGATGAAATTCCAGTTGAAGATATCACGCGCTTTGAGTCTGAATTCCACAACTGGTTAGATAACAACCGCAAGGATCTTCTATCCCAGATTCGAGAAACTGGAAAACTGGCTGATGATGAAGACATGAGCGGTGCTGTTAAAGAATTTAAGAAAACATTTGTTGTTTCTGAATAAAACGGAGTGGGGCTGGGAGGCCGAACGTGCATAAGTGGATTACCTCAGTAAAGCAATCTTTTACAGTGGTGACCCCCTAAAGGCGTAAAGGTCTGCCCCTCAAAGCCGCATAAAAAGTACGGAGACGACTGCTTAGCGGGTATAGCGACATGGTTCGCCAATCGGTAAGAACCGAGACTCAAGCTAATGTTTTACGTCCTCCGAACGAACCAGCTAGAAAGGGTGGTGAAACAGCGTGGCATCCCTTAGAGATATTAAAGGACGGATTACCTCTACAAAGAAAACGAAGCAGATTACGAAAGCGATGGAAATGGTATCAGCGTCCAAACTGAATCGCGCAGAGCAAAATGCAAAGGCGTTCGTGCCTTATAGCGATAAGATTCAAGAAGTTGTGACGAATATTGCTGCAGGTACAAGCAGCAGACATCCAATGCTCCAGGCTCGTGAAGTGAAGCGTAGAGGCTATCTCGTAATCACTTCAGATAGAGGTTTAGCAGGTGCTTACAATAGCAGTATTTTGCGTAAGGTTTATCAACAAATTCGTACGCATACATCTGCTGATGAATATAGAATTATCACCATCGGTCGAATTGGTCGTGACTTTTTCCGTAAACGTAATATTCCAGTGGATAAGGATATTACCGGGCTATCCGATCAACCGAACTTTGCTGATATAAAAGATATCGCTTCCGAAACGGTTCAAATGTTCACGGATGAGGAAATCGATGAATTATATCTATACTACAATCACTATGTGAGTGCGATCACGCAGGAAGTTACGGAAAGAAAAGTACTTCCTCTAAATGATGTAGGTGAAGATAAGGCAGCTTCAGGTTCTTACGAATACGAACCCAATGAAGAGCAGATCTTGGATGTATTATTACCTCAATACGCCGAGAGTTTAATATACGGAGCTTTACTTGATGGAAAAGCTAGTGAGCACGCGGCGCGTATGACGGCTATGAAGAGTGCCACAGATAATGCTGATGAACTCATTGGTGATCTGACACTTTCTTATAACCGCGCACGTCAAGCTGCAATCACTCAGGAAATTACTGAAATTGTTGGCGGAGCAGCTGCCTTAGAGTAGTAATTTCTGACTCGAAAAGTTAGATAGGAGGGAAATTGATGAGTAATGGACGCGTAACTCAAATCATGGGACCCGTTGTAGACGTAACGTTTGAAGACGGTCATCTCCCTGATATTAATAACGCATTGCGTGTTGTTTATAATGCGCAGACAGAAAACGAAAAAAGCGTCGACCTTACACTGGAAGTTGCCCTGCACTTAGGTGACAATACGGTTCGTACGGTTGCCATGTCATCTACAGATGGTGTAATGCGTGGCACAACAGTAATAGATACTGGAAAGCCGATTTCAGTGCCTGTAGGTGAAGTGACTTTAGGTCGTGTCTTCAACGTAGAAGGAAATAACATTGATTTAGATGAGCCGCTTGGTGATGATGTCCGTCGTGACCCAATTCACCGCGAGGCACCTAAATTTGAGAACTTGGCTACAGAAACCGAGATTCTGGAAACAGGAATCAAGGTTGTAGACTTGCTTGCCCCTTATGTTAAAGGTGGTAAAATTGGATTGTTTGGTGGTGCCGGTGTTGGTAAAACCGTATTGATCCAGGAGCTTATCAATAACATCGCCCAAGAGCACGGTGGTATTTCTGTATTCGCCGGTGTTGGTGAACGTACACGTGAAGGTAACGACCTCTATTGGGAAATGACAGACTCTGGCGTAATTAAGAAAACAGCGATGGTGTTTGGTCAGATGAACGAGCCGCCTGGAGCGCGTATGCGTGTCGCCCTGTCTGGTCTCACAATGGCTGAATACTTCCGTGATGAACAGGGGCAGGATGTACTGTTCTTCATCGATAACATTTTCCGATTCACGCAAGGTGGTCTAGAGGTATCTGCCCTTCTAGGACGTATGCCTTCTGCTGTTGGATATCAGCCGACACTTGCTACAGAGATGGGACAATTACAGGAACGTATCACGTCTACGGACAAAGGTTCAGTTACATCTATCCAGGCGATTTATGTACCTGCCGATGACTATACTGACCCTGCACCAGCAACGACGTTCGCCCACTTGGATGCGACAACTAACCTTGAGCGTAAGCTCTCTGAGCAAGGGATTTACCCGGCCGTGGATCCACTCGCTTCTACATCTCGTGCCCTGGATCCAGACATTGTTGGTGAAGAGCATTATGAAGTAGCGCGTGAGGTACAGCGTACACTTCAACGTTACAAAGAACTTCAGGATATCATTGCCATCCTGGGTATGGATGAACTTTCTGATGAAGATAAGTTGACGGTTGCACGTGCTCGTCGTGTACAATTCTTCTTATCACAGAACTTCCACGTAGCTGAACAGTTCACGGGTCAACCAGGTTCATATGTACCTGTATCAGAAACGGTTAAAGGCTTTAAGGAAATCCTTGACGGTAAATATGACGACGTTCCTGAAGATGCGTTCCGACTAGTAGGGCGTATTGAAGAAGTTGTTGAAAAATCAAAACAAATGCAATAAAAAACGAAAAGTGAAAGCGACCTATTTGACGCCACGCATAAGCGAGATCATGTGATGGGACTATTCGCCACATTATGAAATTGCTGATGTTAAGAGTGTCCGGGCGCTGGAGCTAGCTATACAAGAGCATAAACGTTTGAGTCTTGTATTAAAGTGATGGCCGGGATCAACCCCGGCTCATCACCATAGCCGAAGGAGGAAATGGATATGAGCACACTAACGGTGAGTGTTGTCACTCCTGATGGCCCGGTTTTGGAAGATGCATTTGAAATGGTTAGTTGTAAGGCTGAAAGTGGAGAACTTGGTATATTACCAGGTCACATTCCGACAGTAGCTCCACTTACAATCAGCGCGGTTCGCTTGAAAGGTGATGGCAAGTCTGATCGTATCGCAGTCAGTGGAGGTTTTTTAGAAGTTCGACCTGACAAAGTCACAATTCTAGCTCAGTCAGCGGAAAAACCTTCTGAAATTGATATTGATCGTGCCCGAAAAGCAAAAGAACGTGCAGAAAGACGCCTGCAAGAAAAACAAGCCGACATTGATTTCAAACGGGCTGAATTGGCCCTCAAACGAGCCATTAATCGTTTGGATGTATTCGAAAATAACTTTTAAACTGCTTTCATCCTTGAGAGCAGTTTTTTTGTGAATTACAAATTACGTCAGCAAAATACGGCAAATGGAAATAAATCTTGTCATTATTGCCCGGGAAATGAGAAATAATTCATTTCCTAGTCATCTTTTGTTTAAAGATGAGTTCAAAATGGTATATAAAGGTATAGCAGAATAATACATTTGTCTGTTTTGCTTGTTATGAAGAGGGGTTCATCATGGATCAATACTTTGCTGAAGAAGCTATTTTAAGTATGACCTCGCATTTGATTTTTATTGTAATTACATGGAGAGTGCTGCAGTCGGTAAATTTTGATGCATTTTTTAGAAAAAATCGAGTGTTTGAGGCAAGGATACTTCTTATCTTTATCACAATCGCTTTAGGAACGACTGTGAGTAATTTCTTTTTAGATTTTATCGAATGGTCGAACAGTTTAATTTACTTGTTTTAATTAGAATTCACAAATGTCTAATGTTGTTAGGAATTGTATCGTATGAGACTGGTCTTCTCAGGTCAAACTTATAGTAAGTCAATGCTTGGGGAGGCATTCAAATGAAGATTACAGGAACTGTCCTTATTGCTATTATCATTTTCTTACTAGGTGCTTATCCACAGGAAATGTCTGCAAACCGTCAAACAACTGTTGAGAAATTTGCAGCATTTGCTGAGGATGAGCAGCTAACTGTTAGAGACTGGAGTGTTACAATCAAGCAATCGCTTGATAGAAAGGATCTTGTCGATCAAAAAAATGAAATTATTTCTTTCTTTTCTAACCCTGACGTGAAGTTAGAGGAATCGACAAATTCATTGAAATTCATAATAAAAGACACTCAGAAAAATTCCGAGACAAACGAATCATTTATTTTGGTTGTACCTAAGAATGAAAGTATGAAAGCGGAAATGGTTTATGTAGCAAGAGGACGGGGAACATCTTCAATGTCACCAGAAAACATGTCTAAACCACTGGATGTAAAAAGTCGATTCTTCAAAGAAAATGTCACCATTTTCTCTTGTATTAAGGCCGAGTCTAGTGGTATTATAGATGATGTTTTAGTGTATCAAAAATTCAAACAGACATTTAACATTCTAACAATAGACAAAGTAATCGAGCGTGGCTGGTCTAGCAGAACTGG
The DNA here is from genome assembly GCF_000786645.1 of Halobacillus sp. BBL2006. Lineage (GTDB taxonomy): Bacteria > Bacillota > Bacilli > Bacillales > Halobacillaceae > Halobacillus. Next base: position 2,946 of record NZ_JRNX01000494.1, on the reverse strand, counting down.
CTACACAAACCAATGGGGACAAGCGCTTCCTGCAGCTGGTGACAGCATGAACGTTCAGTTCGCCTCTAGAACTTTGGGCGGGAAGACAAACATCACTATTGGCACACCCATTATTACTGCTGAATATTAATAATAATGAATATGGACGCGGAGGAGAATGAACCTTGGAAAAAATCATCGTCCGTGGTGGGAGGCAGCTGAAAGGTACCGTGAAAGCTGAAGGTGCCAAGAATGCCGTACTGCCTGTCATCGCAGCAAGTATAATTGCAAGTGAAGGAAAAAGCGTTTTGCACGAAGTACCTGCTTTAGCAGATGTCTATACGATCAATGAAGTAATTAGACATATGAACGCTGACGTAGATGTTGATGGAAATACAGTAACAGTCGATGCTTCTGGTGAGTTATCTACAGAAGCTCCAATAGAATATGTTCGTAAAATGCGTGCTTCTGTTCTCGTACTGGGACCACTTCTGGCCCGGTATGGCCATGCTAAGGTTGCCCTGCCAGGAGGCTGTGCAATCGGTTCTCGCCCTATAGACCAACACCTGAAAGGCTTTGAAGCTATGGGGGCAGATGTTACAGTTGGCAATGGTTACATTGAAGCAGAAGTCAAAGGTCGCTTAAAAGGCGCTAAAATTTATTTCGACGTTCCAAGTGTTGGTGCAACAGAGAATGTCATGATGGCAGCGGCACTAGCTGATGGAAAGACAATTCTTGAAAATTGCGCTAAAGAACCAGAGATTGTAGACTTAGCGAACTACTTAAATAAAATGGGCGCTAAGATCGTCGGAGCCGGAACAGAAACGATCCGAATAGAAGGCGTTGAAAAATTAGTTGGTGCGACCCATACGATCATCCCTGACCGTGTTGAAGCTGGTACCTTTATGGTAGCCGCTGCAATTACAGGGGGAAATGTACTTGTAAAAGGCGCAATGTTTGAACACTTACGTTCTGTTATTTCCAAAATGGAAGAAATGGGCGTCATTATTAAAGAAGAGGAAGATGGTTTGCGTGTCATTGGTCCTGATTTGTTGAAGGCTACGGATATTAAAACGATGCCTCACCCAGGATTTCCAACAGATATGCAATCTCAAATGATGGCTCTCATGCTTAACGCAGTAGGTACAAGTGTTATTACGGAAACTGTATTTGAGAATCGTTTTATGCATGTAGAAGAGTTTCGCCGTATGAATGCGAATATGAAGATTGAAGGCCGCAGTGTTATCATAGAAGGTCCTTCTGCTCTTCAAGGAGCAGAGGTTGCAGCCACAGACTTACGAGCTGGAGCAGCTTTAGTTTTAGCTGGTCTTGTAGCTGACGGATATACACGCGTAACCGAATTGAAGCATTTGGATCGCGGATATGTGGACTTTACTGAAAAGCTTGCTCAATTAGGTGCAGATATTGAACGTGTTGTTGAAGGTGAATCTTACAACGAAGAGCGAGAAGCTAGCGAATCTGTTTCGACATTATAATATACTCATTCTATAGCTTGTCTGTTTCAAAATTTATTGAAGCAGGCAAGCTTTTTTAGTTCTATCATTTTCACTTTATGGATACATTTTAGTAGAGGGATCTACTATATGACCAGGAGGGTGCGAATGAAAAGACAAAAATGGCTAGGACTGATCGTAGCAAGTGGCCTGTTTACGGCTATACTTATCATCCCTACAATGATTGTCGTACCATTCATCGGTTCCAATGATGTCAATGAAGTACAAGAAACCCCAAGCTCTCAAGCCAGTGCAGGGGAGCTTTCCGAGAACTTATCGTCCTTTTCCGTCCGTGTTTTAAGGAGTAATTCAGGAGAAGTGGAGAAAGTTCCTCTCGAAACGTACGTTGCTCGCGTAGTAGCCTCTGAGATGCCAGCAGATTTCGAACTTGAAGCATTAAAAGCTCAGGCGCTGGCTGCCCGCACCTACATTACTCGTCACATGGTGCAGGAGAGCGCTGTCTCGGAGCAAGCAGATGTAACCGATACGGTCAATCACCAGGTATACAAAAATGACCAGGAACTGAGACAACAATGGCAAGATCAATATGCGTCAAATATGGAGAAAATTAATCAAGCGGTCAAGGCAACATCAGGGGAAATCATTACGTATGAACATCAACCCATTACAGCAGCATTTTTTTCAACAAGTAACGGGTACACGGAGAATGCTGAGGATTATTGGGAGGATAATATCCCCTACTTGAAGAGTGTAGAGAGTCCATGGGATCAAGCATCGCCGAAATTCACTGACCAGAAGGTGGTTTCATTAGAGGAACTTCAGGCTGCTTTAGGCATAGACTTGAGTGTGGACCTTAGTCAAACTAAAATGACGAAAACAGAAGGAAACAGGGTCGAAAAAGTCGTATTTGGAGACCAAACCTTTTCTGGAAGAGAAATACGGGAAAAACTTAATTTACCGTCCAGCGATTTTACAATCCAGCAAAAAGGAAGCCATGTGATCTTCACTACAAAAGGTTATGGCCACGGAGTAGGTATGAGTCAGTACGGTGCAAACGGAATGGCTAAGACCGGAAAAAACTATAAAGACATTGTTCACCACTATTACCAGAACACCGAAATTTCACCAATGAGTACACAAACGGCAGCTCTTATGGAGGATGAAAAGCCAGTGAACTAAAAGGACCGCAGCGGGCGGTTCTTTTTTGTTAAGCCATCTTAATCTTTGTTGCTCCATTAAAGCTTCCTAATGTTGAAAACTCAGTTTCGAGGTTTTTCCTGTTTTCCGTTACTTTGGATAAGCAAAGGAGGTCCGGGAAATCACTCGCTTTCCGTGGGAGTTCGGTGAACTCTATTCCCACAGGAGTCTCGCAATTTCCCGGACCTCCTTGCTGTTGTTTGGAAAACGGAAACACATCATAAGATTCTTACTGAAGATAGCAAAGAGCTTCGTATGATGACTTCATCAAAGCACATACATGGCTAACCCGAAC
>NZ_JRNX01000493.1 GCF_000786645.1 Halobacillus sp. BBL2006 | reverse complement strand
AGAAAAAACAAACATAAAGGTTGTGACAGCATGATCTATACGTGTACATTGAACCCTTCAATCGATTACATTATGAGCGTAGAAGAGTTCAAATCCGGTGCGTTAAACCGGGCGCAGCAAACTTTTTATTATCCAGGTGGAAAAGGCATAAATGTCTCGCGTGTCATGTCAAGGCTTGGAGTTGATACAGCGGCATTAGGATTTATCGGTGGGTTTACAGGAGAGTTCGTGAAAAGCTTTTTGTCAGAGGAAAACGTTCGCCATCAGTTTATAGATTCAGGACAAAACACAAGAGTCAACGTGAAGCTGAAAAGCTCGGACGAGACAGAAATAAACGGTCCTGGACCTAATTTGACCGAGGATCATCAGCAAAGCCTTCTTGAGCAAATTGGCTCACTAAATGAGGAAGATACGTTAGTGCTAGCTGGCAGCGTTCCATCTTCTCTCCCGCCAAATTTTTATAATACGATCGCTGATATTTGTCATAAAAACGGAACGAAATTTGTTGCAGATACGTCAGGGGAAGCGCTTAAACAACTGATCGGCCATCCGCTCTTTTTCTTAAAGCCGAATCATTATGAACTCGGAGACCTCTTCTCTACTACGATTGATTCAAAAGAAAAAGCTGCACAATATGGCAGGAAACTTGTAGACGAAGGAGTCCAACATGTCATCATTTCCATGGGTGGAGATGGTGCCGTCTACGTCGGAAAAAAAGAAAACCTTTTTGCAAATGTCCCTAAAGGCACAGTTAAAAACTCCGTAGGTGCAGGTGATTCTGTAGTTTCTGGATTTGTAGCTGCATTGACTAAAGGTGCAACGGTTAAGGACGCTTTTCGTTATGGCGTTGCTGCAGGAAGTGCAACGGCGTTCAACGATGATTTATGTGAATCACAAGATGTAGATCATTTATTAGATCAGATCACCATTTCTTCAATTGAATGAGGAGGAAATAAAAAATGAGAATAACAGAATTATTGACAAAAGAGACGATTTTGTTAAATATGACCGCTTCTTCAAAACCTGAAGCGATCGATGAGTTGATTGGAAAATTGGACCAAGCCGGTAAATTAAATGACCGTGACGAATTCAAACAGGCGATAGAAGCCCGTGAGCAACAAAGTACAACAGGAATCGGCGAAGGAATTGCGATTCCTCATGCTAAAACAGGTGCCGTTAAAGATCCTGCCATCGTATTTGGGCGTTCTCAAGAAGGAGTGGATTATGAATCTCTCGATGGACAGCCGACGAATTTATTCTTTATGATTGCAGCTTCTGAAGGTGCCAACAATGCTCACTTAGAAACATTGTCTCGTTTATCATCCTTTTTAATGGACAATAACTTCCGCACAAAATTGGAAGAAGCAAAAACTGAAGACGATGTGATTGAAGCAATCAATGCTAAAGAGGCTGAGGAAGAAGGAGAAGAAGAAACCGACAGCGGTTCTGAAAGTAAGATCCTTGCGGTTACAGCTTGTCCTACAGGTATTGCCCACACGTTTATGGCTGCAGATAAATTGAAAGCGACAGCCAAAGAAATGGGCGTTACTATTAAAGTTCAAACGAATGGATCAGGCGGCATCAAAAACCGTTTGACAAAAGAAGATATCGCAGAAGCTGATGCCATAATCGTTGCAGCTGATACGAAAGTGGAAATGGAAGGCTTCCACGGTAAACCTGTCATTGAGGTCCCTGTGGCTAAAGCGATTCACGAACCGAAAGAATTGATTCAAAAAGCGATAAACAAAGATGCGCCTACTTATCAAGGCGGAGGCAAGTCACAATCACAATCTTCTGAAGAAAAAGGCCAACGTACAGGTATTTATAAACACCTGATGAACGGTGTGTCCAATATGCTTCCGTTCGTTGTCGGTGGAGGTATTCTAATTGCCATTTCCTTCTTCTGGGGGATAGAATCAGATAACCAATTTGCTCAAATGTTGAGCACGATCGGCGGAGGTAATGCCTTCTTCTTACTTGTTCCCGTACTAGCTGGTTTCATTGCTTCTAGTATTGCGGATCGTCCTGGTTTCGCTCCTGGTATGGTCGGCGGGCTCATTGCGATCACTCAGACCTCTGCTGAGGGTGCTGGAAACGGCTCTGGTTTCTTAGGCGGACTAATCGCCGGTTTCTTAGCAGGTTATATCACAGTAGCTATTAAGAAAGCTCTTGAGGGATTACCTGCTGTATTAGATGGATTAAAAACGGTTCTGTTCTATCCAGTTCTAGCTATTTTTGCAACTGGAATGATTATGTTACTTATCAACCCTGCTCTTACAAGTGTTTACACATGGTTGTTCGACCTGCTCGACAGCATGAGCGGTACAAACTTAGCCCTTCTCGGACTTATTGTCGGCGGCATGATGGCAGTTGATATGGGGGGACCTGTAAACAAGGCCGCTTATACGTTCGGTATTGCAGCCTTAGAGGCCAATAACTATACGTTTATCGCTGCTGCTATGGCTGGCGGAATGGTTCCACCACTTGCTATGGGACTTGCTACG
>NZ_JRNX01000492.1 GCF_000786645.1 Halobacillus sp. BBL2006 | reverse complement strand
TCACCACATGCCCATGGAAAGCGAGTGATTTCCCGGAACTCCTTTTTCTTACCAAGTTAACGGAAATAGGAAGAAGTGTCGAAACTGAGTCTTCAACAATCGCCTGAGAAATGTAAGAGATCTGATAGTTAAAATAAACAACATAATTCCAGCAGTAATCAAAACCTTTGAAAAAAGGGGGCGAGTTCGTTATGGTCAATGAAAGATGAATTCAGAAGTGAAGGGCTGAGAAGGATGAATTTACATAGAAAACCAATGCCTGTCGAAGATGCCGTACAAAGGGTCATGGACCATCAAACGACAGGAGAAAAAGAGAATATTCAAATCGATCACAGTGATAATCGTATATTAGCAGAGGACATCCTTGCTACACATCCGGTTCCGCCGTTTAATAAATCCCCTTATGATGGCTTTGCGTTGAGGTCTGAGGATACAACGTATTTATCAAGAGAACAACCAGGACATTTTATCGTGACAGAAACAGTTGGTGCAGGCCATTTAGCGAGTCGGCCAATAGAACAAGGAGAGGCTGTTCGAATTATGACAGGTGCCGAGATTCCTGAAGGTGCTGACTGCGTAGCGATGTTTGAAATCTGCCAAACTTATGAGAAAGAACAGCAGTCCTGGGTGACTTTGAAGCGGCCAATGGAAAAAGATCAAAACGTTATCTTAAAAGGATCTGAAACGAAGGAGAAGGAGTGCCTCGTTAAGGCTGGAACTAAAATCAATCCTGGAGTAAAGGCTTTGCTTGCGACATTCGGGTATGCAGAAGTCATGGTTTATAAGCGGCCTAAGGTAGGAGTGTTTGCTACTGGTACGGAGCTGCTGGATGTTGATGAACCCCTCGTTCCCGGTAAGATTCGCAACTCGAATGCCTATATGGTTTTGTCTCAAATTGAGCGGGCTGGGGGAGAAGCCTGCTATTTCGGAAAGCTGGAAGACGATTTTGATACCTGTTATGACGCTGTACAAAAGGCATTGAGTGAGGTCGATGTGTTGATCACGACAGGCGGGGTATCTGTAGGAGACTTTGATTTGATGCCGGAAATCTATGAGCAGTTAAAAGCTGTAGTCCTCTTCAATAAAGTAGCGATGAGGCCTGGAAGTGTCACGACTGTGGCTGTTACAGAGGGCAAATTACTCTTCGGTCTATCTGGAAACCCTTCTGCTTGTTATGTAGGATTCGAATTGTTTACGTATCCTGCTATCCAAAGGTTGTTAGGCAGAGAGGATGCGCACCATCGACGAGTTCAGGCGACGTTAGGAAGAGATTTCAAAAAGGCGAATCCTTTTTCCCGTTTCGTTAGAGGATTTATCGATTACGAAGAAGGGAACGTAATAGTAAAACCGGCTGGAATAGACAAGTCGGCAGTTGTTACTTCCCTTGCTCATACTGACGTCCTCATCATGCTGCAAGGCGGCACACGAGGTTATGAAAATGGAGACATTGTCGATGCTCTATTACTAGAGCATCAAAAGGGACAGCGGCACTTCTGAAACAGGAAAGGGGTCGGAGTTATGAAGAACTACGTACTGGATCAACTTGAACGTCCTATGAAGGACTTAAGAATATCTGTCATCGATCAATGCAATTTTCGATGTACATACTGCATGCCTGCCGAGGTATTCGGTGAAGACTATCGGTTTATGCACGGAGATGAACTGTTGAGCTTTGATGAAATCGTCCGACTGGTAGAGATTTTTGCACAATTCGGCGTAGAGAAAATTCGATTAACAGGCGGAGAGCCATTGATGAGAAAAAACTTGGATGAATTGATTTATCGGTTGAATCAAATCGATGGAATTAAGGATATCGCTGTTACAACTAATGCCGTGTTTTTAGTAAGACAGGCAAAGAAATTGAAAGCAGCTGGATTGACGCGTGTTAATATCAGTCTTGATGCCATTGAAGATGAGGTCTTCCAAATTACGAATGGGCGCGGAGTGAAAACAAAGCCGGTATTGAAAGGGATCGAGGCCGCAAGAGAAGCTGGACTTGAAATCAAGATCAATATGGTCGTAAAAAAAGGCATGAATGAAAGTCAAATCCTACCTATGGCTCGCTACTTTAAGGAAACAGGTGATACATTGCGGTTCATTGAGTTTATGGATGTGGGTAACCATAATGGATGGAATATGGACGAAGTCGTATCTAAGAAGGAAATAATTGAAGAAATTAATGAAGAAATGTCACTAGAACCCCTGGATGCCAATTATTATGGGGAAGTGGCTTCAAGGTATCGTTATGCAGACAGTGACTCGGAAATTGGAGTCATATCGTCGGTAACAGATGCATTTTGCAGCAGTTGCACACGTGTACGACTGTCTGCGGATGGTAAATTATTCACTTGCCTGTTCGCTTCATCTGGATATGATATCCGTGAAATGGTCAGAAGCGGGCAATCGGATGAGTCGATTACTTCCCAGCTAATCAAAATTTGGACAGGAAGAGACGATCAATATTCCGTAGAACGTGCCCAAAAGAAACCATTAAAACAAAAGAAAATCGAAATGTCTTATATCGGAGGATGAATAGACGCCGGTTTCCACTAGGAAGTCGGCTTTTTTAGAGGCGAATGTCCCTTTGCTCATAATGGCACCGTACCCTATAATAATAGTATGACTATTTGCTCTCGGAGGTAGGTTCTTATGAAAACCTTTAAATTAATTTCCCTGGATATTGTGGAAGAAAAAAATGATGATATTACACAACGTCGAATCAAACTACAAGATGGTTTGATCATTAATCGTGAGGATGACCATGGACGCTGGGTAATTGAAGCGTTTGTCGACGAATATTATGAAGAGTTTTTTCAAGCGATGTATGATAACAATGAAGAAATTATGGTACAGGTCAAAATCACGAAGCAGAGCAATCGTCCTGCAACTTTTCTCGTCAAACCCATAGATTTGAACCGAATCGGTAATCACATCAACATTATTTTTATGGGAACGATTGTCGACCGGCAGCAGGAAAACATCGAAAAAACGTTGAAGCAGTTATTGGATGAAGGGTATCAAGGAGATGAATTACTTGAGGAATTCAAGCGCAGAGGAGCAGAATCAACCTCCAGATAACGCTTTGACTTACTTATTACTAACTAGTTAAAGAAAGAACAGAATCATCCTGCTATAATGAGGAATGGTGATGGAACTCAGTAACCAGAAATAGCAACATCAAAGGAGATATTCTATGTGGGTGAAAAGAAAAAGCCTGCGTTGGCTCAATGAATTATCGCCATTTCAATTAATCGCAGTATACTATCTATTTGCTGTCACCATTTCGTCTATACTTATTGCCTTGCCAGTTGCCCATCAGCCTGGAGTTAACATGGCATTCATCGATATCCTATTTACAGCTGTCAGTGCTGTGAGTGTTACCGGTCTGACGACTGTTCCAATTGCAGATACCTTTAGCACAACGGGAGTTTTTATTCTTGCTTTAGTCCTTCAGTTCGGTGGTATTGGTGTAATGACTCTAGGTACGATGATCTGGCTTGTCCTCGGCAAAAAAATCGGTTTGAAAGAGCGTCGACTGATTATGACCGACCAGAATCAGACGAGTTTCCAAGGTATGGTACGGATGGTGCAGCAGATCATATTAGTCGTTTTGCTTATTGAATTGATCGGTTTTCTGACGCTGGGCACGTACTTTTTGGGGTATTACGAGCCTGGTGAAGCCTATTTGCAAGGCTTTTTTGGAACGATTAGTGCAATGACCAACGGTGGTTTTGATATTACGGGTCAATCTTTGATTCCATTTAAAGACGACTACTTTGTACAATTTATCAATATGATTTTGATTATTGCAGGAGCCATTGGGTTTCCTGTCTTAATTGAAGTGAAGCAATACTTACTCAATAATAATCAACTGCAGACTATTCAATTTTCATTGTTTGCAAAGTTGACGTCCATTACATTTTTCGCCCTTATAGTGCTAGGCACATTCGTTATTATATTGTTAGAATTTAATTATTTTTTCTCTGGAAAAGAATGGCATGAAATTCTTTTCTATGCTTTATTCCAATCGATAACAACGCGTAGCGGCGGTTTAGCAACGATGGATATCAATCAATTTACTGAACAAACACAGCTTTTCATGTCATCCTTAATGTTTATCGGTGCATCCCCGAGCAGTGTCGGGGGAGGGATTCGAACGACGACTTTCGCATTGGTCCTCATTTTTATCCTGACTTTCGCCCGTGGTGGCAATCAAATTCGCATTTTCCGCAGGGAAGTTCATAACCAGGACTTAAACAAAGCTGTAGTCGTAACCTTAATGGCACTGTTTTTATGTTTTGTTGCTGTGATGGCCCTTTCAATAAGTGAAACATTTACATTAAATGAGCTTATTTTTGAAGTAACCTCAGCATTCGGAACTGTCGGACTGTCTTTAGGCATTACTCCTGGCTTAACTGGATTTGGGAAAACAGTGTTGATGCTATTAATGTTCCTTGGACGGATAGGAATTTTGACGTTCCTGTTCACCTTCCAAAATGATAAGAAAAAAGGGAAGTATCATTATCCAAAAGAGAGAATTATCATAGGCTGATGCATAAGTACCCCTGGGCAGAACTAAGTTCAATCTCGTTTTTTGCTCTAGTGTATTAAAAGATATTCGGCAAACGTGCAGGATTGCGAAAGACTCGATTCCGAGATTTTAGGTCGTTGGGGAAGGACTCGTCTAGCTGGAACGCCCAGACACTCGCGTCATAAGCAGAAAAATCAACGGTATGGAAAAGCCCATTCCTTTTGATTTTCTGCTTATGCGTGTCGTCTCCACATTTGAACACTTTCCTGTGGGGGAACCGGCGAGCT
>NZ_JRNX01000491.1 GCF_000786645.1 Halobacillus sp. BBL2006 | reverse complement strand
TCATAGATGATTTCTTTTGTTTTTTTGGATACTTGTTCTTCACTACCCTCCGTATGGAGCGACTCTGTCAACACGGCCGTGTCTCGTAATTGACCAGAGATGGATTCTGTCATATAAGATGCTGCTACTCCTCCACCTACTATAATCAACAGGGATAGTGAAAGGCTGATGATCCAGATGCGTTTCACTTTCATCCTCCTATTCTACTAACCATTCCAAGTCGGTCACTTCAACCGTATAGTCTCCTTCTTTCAAGTCATAATGGACTTTCTCAAAGGTTCCTTTGTCTCCAGGGTTCAAATAAACCGGATAAACTTTCGCTGAATCTTGCTTCACGACTTCATCTTTTTCGTTACGAATTTCATAGCTAGCGGTAACCGTACTTAAAATTTGGGTTGCGACGCTTTTTACTTTCCCGTTCACTTTGATATCTCCATACTCATCTTTCTTCAATTGGACCTCCACCACTTCAATGGCAGCATTCTGGTTTTTTAACTCATCTTTTGCCGCCTGCTGCATCGCATCTTCCATGCGGTCATGCTGAGCTTGTTCAAAGGCTTCTCTTTCTTGTTTGATTCGTTCTTTCAATTGAATCAACTTCTCATGATTCGAGACGTATTGCAGCCCTTGGTCGACAAAAGCGACCGCCTCATTGTATTGCTTATCCTCTAATGCGTCTTCCGCTTTGTTCGTTGATAAGGAAACGATCTTTTCATTTATTTTTCTACGTACCTTTGCCGTTTCTTCTAAGTTCAACCCACTCAAGGTGTTCAACTTCGCAGCCAGTTCATCGACCTCTGTAAGTTTATTCAATTCATCGTTGATTCGTCGTATGGTGATCTGTGATTGGAAATGATTCGCTTTCGGCGTGAGCGTTGCAAAAAGTTGACTTTGCTCTTCTTGAATTTGATTCTGGATCGTCGTCAACTTCTCCTCGGCTTCATTTATATGATTTGCCTCGATGTCCTTCTCTACTTCATTGAAGTCATCTACGATAGAAAGCACCGCTTGGACCGCGTTTAAATCCTCTTGCAATGGCTGGAAATCAGGACGTCGATCCACTGTCTTCACCAATAATTTCTCAGCCTGTTCGTATTTTCCGTCCAGAGCCAGCTGTTCAGCCTTCTCTTTATCCTTTATAACTTGCTCATTCACTTCTTGCTGGTGAGAATAGGTCCAAAATAATCCACCAGCTGCAACCAATAAGGCCAGCACGGGAACTAAAACAGGCAACCATACCCCGGACTTCTTTCCTCCGCTCTTCTTATGTATGTGATGTTCTTCGTTATTGTTTAAACGTGTACCACATTGGGAGCAAAAACGGGAGTCCTCGTGTACTTCTGTCCCACAATGAGGGCATAAAGTCATCGACCCGTCCTCCTTTTTTCTAATCTTTCAACTATTTTTTGGAATTTCTAACAATCACCATTATTATAGCATGAGAATCTGATCACCCGAAAACTAAAAATGAACCATTTCACCCCAAATTTCCCTATTCATTTCATCTCCCTTTTATGACAAATTTTTAAAAACTCGTGAGAGATGCACTGTCTAATTACCTGCTTGTGCATAAAATGAGGTATCCCAAGCGAGAGGAGTGTAAGTATGAGCAATCAAGCTAATGACAATAACAAGCCAAAACGAAAGCCCTCACGCAAATCCTGTTGTGGTAAAAAGAGAAAAGGCACGTCCAGATAAGATTGAAAAAGAGTCGCTCATAAAACAGCGACTCTTGCCACTTTAGCACTATTTTCCTCTGTGACCTTGTCATCAAAATGTAATCGAAATGTAGCGGGAATGTATTTGAGAATAGGATCAGAGACCTGTTATACTCCTCTCAGCTAACCTTTGAAAGGGGTAAAAAGTCATGAAGAAATCATTCATTTTATTATTTACGGTGACTTTGTATACGTTAGGTGTCCTCAATTTCGCAGCACAAAACCACAACACTGTTTATGCGGATGAAATAGACAAGCCTTCTGAGCCAAAAACAACAGCCATGGAGCTGAAAACAATAAGTTTAGATGAAAAAGATAAAGAACACAAACGTTTTGAAGAAGAGAAAAAAGAAGAACATAAGCAAACTGTTAAAGATGATGTGAAACGCACGGTGAACGTTGAAGCAACTGCTTATACAGCCTTCTGTGAAGGTTGCAGTGGAACTACCTATACCGGCATCGATCTTCGAGCTAATCCTGATAAAAAAGTGATTGCAGTCGATCCAGACATCATCCCGCTCGGTTCTAAAGTCAGAGTTCCTGGCTATGGGGTTGCTGTTGCTGGTGATATCGGTGGAGACATTCAAGGCCATCGAATAGATGTATTCATTCCTGAAGAAGGAAAAGCCTTTGATTTTGGCAGAAGACAAGTTGAGGTAGAAATCCTCGAATCATAATAAAGATAAAGAAAGCCCAGCTCTATCGTTAATTTTAGAGCTGGGCTTTCTTTATCAGTCTCTGGAAAACCTTGTCTTCTTGGCGCATCGATCAAGATAGAAACTCTCCACACCGCTTGTGTGTAAAGCGACGCCATCCTCAAGGAACCACCAAGTTCCTCTGTCTAGTTGTTTAACAATAAATTCTGAAGTCTCTCTTTCATTCATGTCTTCACTTAGTTCCAGATCATGCGTGACAACACGTTTACTATCGAGTAGAAAAATGACATGCCATTCTCTTTTACTGGGCATTTAAATCCCTCCTTTTTTTATGTAATCAGTTATATCCTGTTTACCCTGCCATGTTTTAGTTTAATCTACCTCTTATATAAAATACATGGAACATAAAAAACTACGTCTCAACCAGACGTAGTTCCAATTTCAATTATTTTTAGGGGGAGGAGCGCCAGATGTTCTCCACGAAGTTCTTCGACTTGATTTCAAACGAACAAGGAAAAACCAACGAGTGACATGTAGGCAAGCGACAGGTATAAGACATCCCTCCAATTGGTATATTGATTGTCCTGTCTTCATTTCCAGTTTACCACTTGTCCGACCAAATCGTGTTAAGTGTTCGTAAAGAGTCAGTAAGGGTTTTCTTTGTACTTCATTCTATGCAGATCGGTTTACAAATAGACGAGCCATTCGTTAGAATAGTTGCAGTTTAATAACTAAGTAAACAAATAGGAATTAGGAGGTATAGAAATGGCTCAATCAGCTTCAGCTTCCAATCAGCGGAATAAGCAGTTTTCTACTGTGGTCGCTCCGTTAAACCCGATACAAAAACCACTTGTATGGGTGGGCGTCATCGCCTCACTCCTTTTATTGATAAGCATTGTAAGTACAACGACGGTTACCCAGGGAATTTTATTCATGATCGGAATAGGATTCGGACTCGTATTGTTGTATGCACGCTTCGGGTTCACCTCAGCATTTAGACGACTCATATCCGTAGGAAACGTTCAGGGATTGCAGGCACACATGCTGATGCTCGCTGTGGCCACAACGCTATTTGCGATTATCCTTTCTACAGGATTCAGCTTTACGGGACAAGGTCCACAAGGGTATGTCTTCCCTGTTGGACTGAGCGTCGTTGCTGGTTCCTTTATGTTTGGCATCGGTATGCAAATGGGATCTGGCTGTGCATCAGGTACACTATATACAGTTGGTGGCGGAAAGTCTTCCATGATTCTGACTCTCTTCGGTTTTATTGCAGGGTCTGTCCTTGGCGCCTATCACATTGGTTTTTGGCGTGAACTTCCATCCATGCCAGCAATATCTTTGGCTCAAAGTACTGGTCTTGGCTATTTCGGGGGATGGTTATTACAAATTGCTATCTTTTTAGGAATTTACGGATTGACAGTAAAAATCGCCAAGAAAAAAAATCCTCCAAAAATGGAGCCGTTGGCAACGACAACTGGACTCAAAAAACTATGGCGAGGAGCATGGCCGCTTCTTCTAGCTGCCGTCATCATTGGTCTGTTAAACGCATTGACCTTAACAATTAGAGGCACCCCCTGGGGCATTACATCCGCTTTTGCTCTATGGGGATCTAAGTTCTTGCAAGTCTTCGGTGTCGATGTGGCCAGCTGGACGTACTGGGAAGGAAGTGACGCATTGAGTAAGAGTGTCCTTGCCGACTCAACCAGTGTAATGAACTTTGGTATTATCCTTGGTGCATTCATTGCGGCCGCGTTTCAAGGGAACTTCAAGCCTGGAAAAATCAAACCAGGTATTGCGATATCTTCCATCATTGGCGGTGCCTTGATGGGATATGGCGCACGTCTTGCCTTCGGTTGCAACATTGGTGCGTATTTTGGCGGCATCGCTTCTTTCAGTCTCCACGGCTGGGTGTGGATGATCATGGCGCTTCTCGGTACGTATCTTGCCCTGTTTATTCGCCCGCTATTTGGCTTAAAAAACCCAAGTCCAAAAGACTCCATTTGTTAAATGAAAAAAGAGACAGCTCAGAGTTTTATACTCTGAGCTGTTTTTAACTTTGGAGCAGTTAATATTTCGGTGAAGACTCAGTTTCGAGACTTTTTCATGTTTCCGTTGCCTTGGATAGAAAAAGGAGGTCCGGGAAATCACTCGCTTTCCATGGGGATGTGGTGAGACTAGCCGCTAGGCACTGGAACTAGATAACAAA
>NZ_JRNX01000490.1 GCF_000786645.1 Halobacillus sp. BBL2006 | reverse complement strand
AGATCCGCCGTTACCGGACCCAGCATCACTGGAGCCGCCGTCGTCAGATCCGCCGTTACCAGACCCAGCATCACCGGATCCACCGTCGTCAGATCCGCCGTTACCGGACCCAGCATCACTGGAGCCGCCGTCGTCAGGTCCGCCGTTACCAGACCCAGCATCACCGGATCCACCATCGTCAGATCCGCTGTTACCGGACCCAGCATTACCTGAACCATCGTCGTTAGATCCGCCGTCCCCGGAGCCGGCATCACCAGCTCCACCATTACTGGAGCCATTATCATTGGATCCTCCATTACTAGATCCAGAGTTATCGTTGTTCGAACCATTATTATTTTCTTGATCTTGTTCAGGTTCTGGCTCTGGCTCAGGTTCCGGAGCACCTGGGTTGCCTACAGTGGCTGTCGCAGATAGTCCTGAGGATGCTCCAAAGTAATCAACAGCACGTACGGCATATATACCTTCACCTCCAGAGAAGCTCAAGGAGGTATTTACAGTGCTGCCTACAAGCGAGAATGATCCGCCAGGTACGGAAGCCTTATAGACTCTGTAACCAACTACATCGTTGCTCGCTGAAGGGCTCCAATCAATCTTAGAACCACTAGCAGATACTCCGCCTGGTGCAGATGGTGCTTGTCCATCATTGTCAATAGAAGATTTCGTCGATCCAATTGAACTTGAAGAAGGAAGCGCAACATTCGACCATGCACCAGAGCTTGGTAATAATTCTCTTAATACCTCTGGACTCGTATAATCGTTTTCTTCTAGGAATTCAGGGCTCAAGGTAACACCGCCTTGATCCATGATAAATTCTCCAGGTGTATTTGGACCTGCGACAACAAGCTGGTCTTTAACCTTCACAAAGTCACCGCTGATCAAGCTGTCATCGACTTTAGAAGGAACATATTTTGCATTATAGATATCACTCTTCGCAAGACCAACTGAAGCACATAAATCAGATGCTAGTAATCCTGAAGTAGCACAGTAGCTTCTTGAAACGATACCATCTGGACGATTAAAGCTGTTGCTTGGAACCATCACTTCAGGTTTAACTTTGGATGCTGCGTTGACAACATCAGCCCATATGGCTTGCGTTCGGCTACTATAACCACGGCCGATATCCTGTTCTTCACCAAAGCCAGTCCACATACTTACAGTGACATTCGGGTTAGTTGCTACAAACCAAGAATCTCTCCTTTTTTGAGAGGTTCCCGATTTACCGGCCCAATCGACACCAGGGTTTGTGAGTTGTCTTCTTATCCCTGATCCAGTCCCGTACTTAAGCACGTCTCTCATCATGTCGATAGTCAAGTAGGCCGCTTGAGGACTATACACTTTCGTCTTTTCAGTTTCGTGTTCGTAGATAACCTCTCCGTCTTTCGTTTCGATTTTATCTATCATATACGCATCTACGAAATTTCCAGAGTTAGCGAATGTAGCGTAAGCATTCGTATTTTCTTCAACAGTCATCCCATGTCCCACAAAAGAACCTAAGGCCATGGAGTAGTTAATATGATCACCTGATTGTAATTTTTCTACGCCCATTTTTTCTAAATAGTTTTTTACAGGGTCTTTATTTACAATCTTAGAATATTGCTTGACCGCAGGAATGTTATAAGATTTTGCCAGTGCGTAGCGGGCACTCACTAGTCCATGATAGTTTTCTGAGTAGTTGTTTAACTCACCTCCACCTTGACTTGCAGGATACCGATAAGGAACGTCGGCAATCACTGATCCTGGTTGAGCTGCACCTAAATCAATACTGGGACCATAGACTAGCAATGGTTTCATTGTACTTCCAATAGATCTTCTAGCTGTAGTCGCATGGTTGAGCTTTTCTTTTTCAAAATCTGAACCACCGATAAAACCCAATATTTTACCACTAGTGTTTTCTATAATCATGCTTCCCATTTGAAGAGGAAGAGTTATAGGGTTGCCGTCCGAGTCTTTTTTGATGTCACTAACTTGTGTAGGCCAGTAACGGTCACTGTGGGTATATGAATTTCTAACTTCTTGAACAGCTTCGTAAACTCCTTTATCTATTGTTGTATGAATCTTGTAACCGCCTGAAGTTAAACGGCGTTCTGCTAGAGTTCTATATTCTTCAGCTAAGGCTTCGTCTTCTGCAAGATCTTTTTCAGTATGGTCGTTCTCTTCCATTAATTGCTTTCTTAATATCCGTTTTGCTCTTTTCTGGACTTCCTGGGTCAATGCTGGATATTTTGAATAAGCAGAAGGGGTTGGTTTGGCAAGGTTCTCTTTATTAATTTCGAATTGCTTAGCTTTGTCGTATTCCGCCTTTGTAATGTAATCTGCTTCATACATGCGCTCTAAAACTTCACGCATGCGATCCATTCCAGGTTCTAACTCTTCTTTTGATTTTAGCGAGCCGTCGTTATTAAAGGGTGTATAACCAAAGGGTGATTGAGGAAGACCAGCGATAAAAGCGGATTGTGCGATGGATAATTCGCTGGCATCGACACCAAAGATTCCCTGGGCAGCAGTTTGAACTCCTGCCACGTTTTGTCCATTAGCATTTCTACCAAAAGAGACAATGTTCAAATAAGCTTCCAAAATCTCATCCTTATCAAAAAACCGTTCCACTCTGAGGGCAAGAAGTATTTCCTTGGCTTTCCGTTCAAAGGAGACTTCATTTGTGAGGATTTGGTTTTTAACCAACTGCTGGGTCAGTGTACTACCGCCAGTTTTAACGGAGGAGTTTGTTACTTCCTGTACGATTGCACGCATCACAGCTTTAGGGACCACACCTTTGTGAACATTGAAGTTTTCATCTTCAGTGGCAATGACCGCATGTTTCAAATGTTCACTAACTTGATCCAATTGAATTTCTTCCCGATAAATGTCGGAGCTGACATCTCCTATCTCCGAGGAGTTGTCTTGGAATAACATGACTGAGGTTTGAGCATAATTGTAAATGCTGTCCTGCATTTCAGCCTTGCTTCTCACATCTTCATCTTTAACAAGAGAAGCGAAATAACCGGCTCCTACACCGCCGGCAAAAAAGAGACCGATTACACCGATGATGATGAAAAATAAGATGACGTTCCATACGACATCAAAGGTGATTCGGGATCTTTTTTGGATTTCACCTCTTTTCCACAAGGACTTAAAATCCCATTTATTTCGACCGTTCTTATGGTTATTAGACATAATAATACCTCCTAAAAAATCCACTCTATATTATAACACACGGCGGTATTTTAGGACATATTTCCAAGCAGGGTTTTTATTGCTTTTTACGAGTATATATGATAAATATAGTACTACAAAGTTAATAATCGTGCGTTGAAGGATTGAAGTAAAAAGCAAATCACTGGTTCAGAGAACTGACGGGTGGTGCAAGTCAGTGCATATTTGTTTTTGAATTACGACCTGGAGCAATCTTCTGGTATGAATCAGAAGACGGTGATGAAAAGCCGTTATCGATAGAAGTGGCACTTTATGTGCAACAAGGGTGGTACCGCGAAGAGACCTCGTCCCTTTTTTAGGGAGGAGGTCTCTTTTTTATTGCCTGCACTTTTTGATGGTTGCCGTGCATGAATGATGATATGAGGAGTGAGTGGAATGGAAGTGTTGAAAGATTTACACCAGCGAGGCCTTGTCAATCAAATTACTGATGAAGAAGGTCTTACGAAACATTTAGAAGAAAACCAAGTTACTTTATACTGTGGATTCGATCCTACTGCAGACAGTCTCCATATCGGCCATTTGCTGCCGGTATTGATGCTTAAACGCTTCCAACAGGCAGGACACCGTCCGATCGCCCTGGTTGGCGGTGGAACAGGTATGATCGGGGACCCGAGTGGACGTTCTTCTGAGCGACAATTGAATGAAGCGAGTGTAGTTAAAGAATTTAGTGAAAAAATCAAACAGCAGCTGGCAAAAATTCTGAACTTTGATGAAGGAGAAAATGCAGCTGTTGCACGTAATAACCACGAGTGGTTGTCTCAAATGACAATTATAGATTTTCTACGAGATACCGGTAAACATTTCGGTGTGAATTACATGCTTGCTAAAGATTCTGTCGAGTCTAGGATCGAACAAGGAATCAGCTTTACAGAGTTTAGTTACATGATTCTTCAATCCCTTGATTTTCAGAAGCTCTATGAGAAAGAGAACTGCACGCTGCAAATCGGAGGAAGTGACCAATGGGGGAACATTACCGCAGGGCTAGAATTGCTTCGACGTACAGCTGCAGGGGAGCAGGAAGTGAAAGCATACGGAATGACCATGCCACTTATTACAAAGGCGGATGGGACTAAATTTGGTAAAACAGCAGGAGGCGCCGTTTGGCTGGATCCTGAGAAAACCTCTCCTTATGAGTTTTACCAGTTCTGGATTAATGCCGATGACCGTGATGTAATCCGTTTCTTGAAATTCTTTACTTTCTTGAGCATGGAAGAAATTGCAGAGTTAGAAAAAGAAGTAGAGAACCAGCCGGAAAAACGTGTTGCACAGCGTCGCTTAGCTGAAGAGATGACGAAACTCGTTCATGATGAAGAAGCTTTGAACCAAGCAGAAAGAATTACAGAGGCGCTTTTCAGCGGTGATATCAAAGCGCTTAGTGGGAAAGAAATTGAGCAAGGCTTCAAGGATGTTCCGGCATTCACTTCAGAAGTGAAAGATCCTCAGCTGCTTGACCTATTAGTAGAGGCTGGAATCTCTTCATCCAAGCGTCAGGCAAGAGAAGACATTAGTAACGGTGCCATTTATATTAATGGGGAACGTAATCAGGATATGAAGCATACGATTAATGAGAATGATCGAATCGAAGATCGGTTTACCATTATCCGTAGAGGGAAAAAGAAATATTTCCTTGTACGTTTTCAATAATAAGTAAAAAGGCCTCTCGGGAACTAATCCGGGAGGCTTTTTTTATAAGTTATAAATGGCGGGTAAGTTAACAACCTATTTTAAAAAGTGTAAATCATCATTTTGAATAATACATATAAATTAATACAAATAATTAAATGTGAAGTAGCTTAAGAGAGAATGGTGAAAATTTTAGTTTCT
Source organism: Halobacillus sp. BBL2006 (assembly GCF_000786645.1). Taxonomy (GTDB): domain Bacteria; phylum Bacillota; class Bacilli; order Bacillales; family Halobacillaceae; genus Halobacillus. Next base: position 4,050 of record NZ_JRNX01000490.1, on the reverse strand, counting down.
TTATTTACTGCTTTAGATGATAATACGTATATTAAAAGATGTTTCTATTAAGGAGGGGGAATAGGTGTTAGAGAATTTAGGGATATCGTTTTTATGGCTTTTAGTCGCTTATAGTGTGGTTACTGGGGTTGGAATCGTCCATATGTATATCTTTCATGCTTTTTTGGGAGTTCCTAACGCTAAACAAGCAGGTACTAGTTATTTAAAATCACCAGCATATGTAAAGACGATCCCTTACCAGGCATTGTATAACGTGGTGATCTTTCCTATCTTTCTATGGTTCTATGTAAAAGGAATGACTACTGATAACTTGAAAGAGCTCATGTTCATAACTGTTATTCAGTGGACAGCTATATCCATCCTTATGGATTATGTTGCTTGGGTTTTAATCCCTCACAAATTCAGGTTTACACACAGGGAATTTTACGTGGACTATCAACCTTGGATCACATTTATTTATCTTGCTATTTTTGTCAGTCATTACATACTAGGTTTCTTCATATAGAAAAGGGTGTAGAAAGTGAGTAAGGAAATAAATAGTAAACAATCCGTTATGGAATGGGAATCAGTGTACTATTCATAATGTTTATTTCCTTGCTTTTCAGAGAATATGCAGTCTATTTTATAGTGAATTTCATATAACGGAACAAGGTGAAATAACCAATATTCCAGTACAACTTCTTAAAAGACATCATTCTGATAACAGAAATGGTGCCTTTTTATTTTATGAAAAAGACACCACCCTGTTAGAGAATAGAGGAGGTTGAACTAGGTACGATTAATGATTCTCTAGCCACTCACTCATCACATCAATGATAATATCTTGTTGTTCTTTTGCAGTTAACGTAGCTTCCTTATCTCCCTTTTGAGGACCATACATACCGAATTGAGCGTGATTACCGCCATTTATTTTATATAAGACTGATTCATTAGATAGTAATTTCTTGGTTTCGTTAATTTTATTTAGCGTTGTTAGACCGTCGTTTTCTGCGTAAATGGACAAAATTGGCAAATTAGTATCAGCAAAACTATTCCCGCTACTTGGATAAGAGGCTAAGAAAATAAGACCATTCACTCTATTAGGATGGTTCTTAGCGAAAGATGCGGCGGATACGCCCCCTAACGAATGACCGCCTACATACCATTTTTCAATCGATGTGTATTGATTTATTGCCTCTGCAGCCTTATTAGTATCAAGCATTGAAAGATTCAACCTTACTTGAGGAATTCCTACGAAATATCCTTTATCGGAAAATCGTTGGGCAATGTAACTGTAAGCCTCCGGTTCTACTTTTGCTCCTGGATATAAAATAATTCCAGTACTTTTTTCTGCTAAATTTTCTTTAGGTTCAAAAATGATCCAGTTATCTTCATGAGGAATGGATGGAACTAAATGATTAAGTTTCTTTGAAGGATGATAAGTTTGTTGACTCCAGATAAAAAAAACTGAACATCCGATCACTAGAAGGACAGCAAGACTGATGAATCCATATTTGAAGAATTTTTTCATGAGGGTACTCCCTTTTAACTTATGGTAAATACAATTATTTTTCCTGAGTTACACTGAAGTTCATTATATTAAAAGCTATTCATAGGAGGTTGGACATTATGAAAGATTGGGCTTATGCTGTGTATGCTTTACTTTTAGCAGTTGTCTCTGTTTTAACAGGTGAGATAGTTACTTTCATCATGCTTGGGATTATAATAACAAGCTTGAACAGCATCTATTCAACGTTAGCAACGGAACTCAACCATTAAAAATAGTCCAGTATTTCGTTAAAATCTTCCAAATTGTAACGATCATTACATATAAAAAAACCCATCGCAAAAGCGATGGGTTTTCAAGAAGCTTATTAACGAGAGTAGAACTCAACGATAAGAGCTTCATTGATTTCAGAAGGAAGCTCAGAACGCTCAGGGAAACGAGTGTACGTTCCTTCACGCTTGTCTTCGTCGAATGTAAGGTATTCTGGGATGAAGTTGTTCACTTCGATCGCTTCTTCTACAACATTCAACTTCTGAGATTTTTCGCGAAGGCTGATCACTTGACCAGGAGCTACGCGGTAAGATGGGATATCAACGCGTCCACCATCTACTGTAACGTGACCGTGGGTAACTAGCTGACGAGCTTGGCTGCGCGTACGAGCTAGACCTAAACGGTAAACAAGGTTGTCCAAGCGAGACTCAAGAAGAATCATGAAGTTCTCACCGTGGATACCTTTCATGTTACCGGCTTCTTCGAATAGACGACGGAATTGACGCTCAGTCAAACCGTACATGAAACGAAGCTTCTGCTTCTCTTGAAGCTGAAGACCGAATTCAGAAAGTTTTTTACGTTGGTTAGGACCGTGTTGTCCTGGTGCGTAAGGGCGCTTTTCTAGCTCCTTACCTGTTCCACTTAAAGAAATACCATAGCGACGTGATTTTTTCCATGTTGGACCTGTATATCGTGCCATTGGGATTTCCTCCTTTTTATTTTATTTCGCATAAAATAAAAACAGTGTGTCCTTGTTCCATTGCTCATTATGTTTTCATGCACCATCGCTCCAGCAGCAGAGAGTTACACGATGCACCTCTTTATAGAGGAACAAAATGATAACAACGGCGGCTCACATAGGCTGCCATTTATTTTACACAACGACCATTATAATTTTTTTATGGTAGGAAGTCAAGGGGTTAAGGAAAGAGAAAGATGAAGTAAGCATGAAGATTCTCTGCCTATGATATAATGGATTTTACTGAAAATGAAAATTTTTCAAATTTATTGATCGTTAAAGGTCTAAAGTAGTGGTACAATTGTCTTATGATATCTGGTGAGGAAGACAGGTGAGGATAATGGTCATGCAGACAAGTAAGGAAGAGAAGTTACAGAAGCTCCGAAGTCGTCTTTTTCAATTAGTCATGATGAATTCTGCTGACAACTTTGAAGACCTGTTATCAAAAGTCGTTAGAGAGGTGAAAACTACTCTGCAAGCAGATCTTTGCGCTCTTTATTTTTTGGATGAATGGAAAGACTCTTATCAGCTGTATTGCTCAGACATGCGAGAAACTTTTCTATTCCATGATCATATACCGCTGGATGATGACGGGCTGAGTGATCATCCACAGCTTTTCAATCGGTTCTTGATAAAAGGGGGAACAGAGAGGGAACTAAATCTCTCTGTCTTACCACTTTTAGAAGGAGGAGCGATGAAAGGGTTTCTTGTTATTGAAGACCAGGGTTCTGACTTGCCTGTACAATTCCTTGAAATATTTTCTAAGGAGCTAATCCAGTGGTTAATTAAATTGGAGGGCTATCTTTCTACTTATGAAGAAAAGAAAAAGTATGAACGACTTTACAAAGTGACGACAACTTTCCACTCTTCCATTAATACGAATGGAGTTTTGCGCGAAATCATAGATACACTTAGACAAATCTACCCTTCCTTTGACTATTACCTTCTATTATCCCAAGACTATACCCAAGATGAACTGCTTCCTGTCAGAAAGTTATCTTATGAGCAGGATGCAGGTTCTGATGTGAGCACACAGGCTTTTTTAACAGGTGAATTGCAGATAGAAGACCGTTTGGATGAAAAGCAATCCTATTTATATGCACCTCTAAAAGGAAAGCAGGGCGTTTATGGAGTTTTACAAATCATTACTCCGAGTTATGTGCATTTTCCAAAGAAGGATCTTGAATTCTTTGTGTTGATTGCAACTACGGCTGGAAATGCATTGGAAAATGCCCAGCTGTATCAACAGTCAAGAAGACTGAATGGAAATCTCAAACTAATCAACTCGGTGTCTCAAAGATTGAATTCCAATCTACGCTTAACAGAAAAGACCTCATTTATGGTTTCTCAATTAAAAGAATCTTTTGATGCGGAAGAAGTTGGGTTTCTTACTTTCGAAAATGGAAGAAAATACGATGTTTTAAAAGGAAGTACGGATTTTTTCTCATCGGAAACATCATATGAATTTATAGAAACTGTTAATCAGATGGTGTCGGCAGAAGGTGATCCATTATTTCTCGGTGACTGCCACTCTAAAATAAAACCCCTCAAGCCA
>NZ_JRNX01000489.1 GCF_000786645.1 Halobacillus sp. BBL2006 | reverse complement strand
AAATAAAAAGAAAAAACGGTCTGCGCTTGAAGTTTTAGAAGAAAAAGACACGGATAACGATAAATAACTAAAAAGCCTCCGCTCAAAAAAGCGGAGGCTTTTTAGTTATGACTTTTGGAGATAGGGAAGGATGGATTGGAATTCAAAGTCGCCGCTGTCTTTCAAAAATCGTTCAAGGAGATGGAGATGATCGCCACCGATCAACACGAGGATTCGGTCGCCAGTGTCGGTTATTCTTGCTATATTGGCAGCCATTGATAAGTCTCTCTTATGCCACTGTGTCAGCCATCGGACACCGATTTGATGTTGACGATCGCCGACTCGACTCAACTTCATATAAACTCTTTGCAGTTCCTTATTATATTCGGGATCGTTCAAGTACTGGAGGGTGGAGTGAATATCTTTATCATTTACCCATCTCTGAAGATTCGCTTGTACACCCATGATTTCGTTGAAAAGATCGAGTTGGTGCTCTTTTGACCATTGGAAAACTTGTTCTAAAGATGGAGAAGACATATCGACAATTTCGTCAACAGGATAGACACGAGGGTGTTCCATAAGAGAAGCCAGTCGAAAGGCAAACTGATCCACCTCATCATAGGCAGGAGTCAAATTTCCGCTTTGGTACTCATGATATTTCTTATCTAGTTCTTCTTCGATAAGGAAGGATTTCTCTACCGCAATCTTAGTCGGACGGTAATCTAATAAAGCTTCGACTATGTTGTGGATACCTTCTTGTTGCTCATTCACTTTATTAGGATCCATCGCCATATGAAAAGTACCCATGAGCATAATTGTAGGTTTACGCATATGTTTCCATCCCTCCTGTTCATACATTTATTTCCACCTCAGGTCATCCAATATTTGGATGACCTGAGGTGGAATCGGTCTCAATTAAAGGAAAAATGCGGGAGAACTTCTTCTCCTAGTTCCTGCATGACTTCTGTGATCGGGCGTTTATTTTTTGATAACCCAAACATCATATGGTTGACTCCAATTCCGCGATACTCTTCCAATAGATCGATTAACGGTTTTCTCCCGATTCGATAACCCGCAGGAATCTTTTCAGCTTGTTGATTGGGGTCTTCCGCTAATTCTAAAGGCAGTGGCATGAAGAAGGGGCGAAAGGCATCACCATGGTATTTTTTCACCTTTTCCCGGTACTCCTGAATCATTTTCTTTTGTTGTTCAGGTCGTTGGGGATAGAACATCCAGCCATCACCATGCTCTGCTACCCAATCCAGCGTTTGTTGACAGTATCCTGTCATGAAAGTAGGAATATGATTTGTTGGCTTAGGGACTAAATTAGATTTATAGAGCTTACCGAAATCCGTTTCTACCTCAGGAAATTCTTGATAAAGGGCTCGTTTGAAATAATCAAATGTTTTTCTAAACCACTCGCCACGCTCCATGATCGGAATGCCTAACCCTTCAAAGTCTTTCCTTCTATCTCCAGAGGAAATGCCGAGCATGAGTCGTTCAGGGAACAATCGCTCAATGCTCGCCAGTTCTTTTGCTGTACGCAGCGGATGGCGTAAAGGCATAACAAGAGCTGCGGTTCCTAATTGAATCGTTGATGTATGAGACGCTAAATAGGTTAAATAAATCAAACTATCGAAGATCTGTCCAGTGGCTGGATCTTCAAATGTAGGATCCTCTAAGAGAACATCCTGGAACCATAGTGCATGAAAACCTAGCTGTTCAGCAAGTTGAGCCCGTTCGATCTGGTGTTTCATCGTTGGAGTTTCTTTATCGTAATTTTCAATCGGTATGGTAAGACCGAAGGATATTTTATTTTCTTTAAGCATGGTTTGGTAACCTTGATGATTATCGAACAAAGACTTTCCTCCTTAGAAGAATGATACTTATTATTATAGTGAGGAAAAGAGAGAACTTCTAATCACAGAACTCGATCGACTAAAAAAAGCCTCCCATTTTCGTCTTGGAAGGCTTTTCGTATGTAATTAAAGTACATAGATGGCGAGATATAGGACTCCTGTTAAAAAAGCAGAAGCGCCTGCAACACTGATAATTTCGGTAACATCATACTGGATTCTTTTTTTCATAATGAAATCCTCCTTTTAAAATTAACAAATTAAGTAAAATATAGCTGATAAATTCCTTTTCTATTTATATAGACGAATGAATTGTCAGAAAGGTTTCATTTATATTACAAAAATATATCATTTTTATTTCGACTTTCTAAATCTGATTTGTTACATGCTATTAATAGATATTCAGTATAAGTGCAGGATTATGGAAGACTCGATTTCGAGATACTTTCGGTTCCGTTGCTAAATACGGATTAGGGTTGGGTGGGAAACAACTCGTCTAGCTGCAACGCCCAGACACTCGCGTCATAAGCAGAA
>NZ_JRNX01000488.1 GCF_000786645.1 Halobacillus sp. BBL2006 | reverse complement strand
AAGATAAGGTCGGTCCCCACAGATCCGCGGCTTGAAATCTCCTTAAGGTAGACATCTGTCTGGTACGCCTCAGCTACCTTTTTATCAATTCTTTGATGGCTTTGATCTTTTCTCTTAATTTGAGATGTTTTTATAGAAAAACTGTAAGAAGAACCGTCTCTTAAATGGATATTTCTTATCTTTAAGGTGGCTTTTTCAGGCTTGTAGCGTAAAGGACGAATAAACCCGGTATAGACATCTTTTTGCTCAGGATCTTTCTGGAGGTACAGAGATAAAGGAATGTGCTCGTTTTTATCTGTAATCAGAGTGGCGTCTAAGGAATGGTTGAACTCAGATGACTCACTTTTAATCTTCATTTTTATATGGCTGTAATCAATGCCTAACTTCAGCGTCAACGGTGCAATCGTCAGCCCATTCTCGTTATAGGTGTGATCGAAGGTGTAGGTGCCTAAGGTGTTTTTTTCTGGATCGTATTGGTAGTGGATGGGTATGGAATCGGGTTGATAGGTCTGACCCCCGAGTTGAAACTTAAAGATGGTGTTCAAGTTCTGATTAAAAGCGGGGATGCTTTCTGTGTTCCTCCAACTGTTCGCCGTTTCTGGCTTTTGTGAAATAGGAGGGACCTGAATGACTGTGTAGAGTCGGTTCTCGAAAATCACTCCTTGTTCAAAACGAATGGGCTGACCGAATGAACGAAGGGTCTGTTTTTGTATGTCATTTTTTTTCTCGATGGATACGGATTCTAAATAGGGAGCGTCTCCTGAAGCGTCTTCTCCTACTATGGCTGAGAGATCAATGCTGTAAAAAATGTGAATGGTATGGCCGCTGTGCCACACTTCATTGACTTGTATTCGTCCATCTCTCCCTGGAATTTCAACCGATTGTTTAGGAGCGGTTGTCACCCCGTATTCTCTGGCTAAGTGCAGCCCTGGGATATACTGTTCAAAGAACCCTTCTACTTGTTCGTATGTATCCACTTCATTCCATAGGATCGGTAATTTATCTTTTTCTACCGGCTTCGCTTTCCGTTGAGGCTTGGAGTCTTCTGTATAAGTCATTTTTTCACCGTTATCTTCTGTCATCACATACGTCCCTGCTGCAAAAGCAATTAGCACAGCAATGAGACCGATCCATTTGGCTTTCCTCCTCATGGACAGCTTTCCTTTCTCAAATTGTCCATACTACATGTATAGAAAGGACATGTATTGTTAATATTTTCATCTGACTTTATACTTATCATAACAGACTATTCTGATCATTTTGAGGCTGATAAATAAAAAAGCTTGTGCTCCAAAAATGGAGACAAGCTTTTATTCAGTCTCTTTATCCGAGTAATGGTGAAGCAATGCATCACTTTCCGACTCCTCTTCCAATTGTTTGGCTTTACGATCTGGTGCGAAGGCTTTGTTGAAACGCATCGCCTGACTGAAAATTTCGGCCGCTTCGTTCGTCTGCTCTACTTTTCCTCTTCTTGTTTTTGGTTCTTTCATTTTAATCACTCCTTCTATATTCTATTCCTGAATGTCAGGAAACCGAAACGTAGATCACCGATCAAATCGAGCCAACGGGCATCCTGGTGAGTATGGCTTTAGAATATCCACGAAAAGAAATAGATATGCACATGAAGATAATTTGAAAAAATAGAGGAGGAAAACGTATGGGGGAACGATTGAATATATTTAATAAACAAGAACAATTGCTAGGGGTTAAAGATCGAAAAGATATCCACCGGGACGGGGATTGGCATGAAACATTCCACTGTTGGTTTTATGAGGTGAAGTCAAACGGTATCGATCTCTACTTTCAAAAACGTGCGGACGATAAGAAAGACTTTCCAGGGTTGTATGACATAACAGCAGCCGGTCACGTCGGAGCTGAAGAGAACTTATGGTCTGGAGGGCTAAGAGAAATCGAAGAGGAGATCGGTGTCAAGCTTGATGCGACCCATTTAATTTCTGCTGGCACATTTAAAGAAAGCCTTACAATAGGGGAATTGAATGATAATGAGATATGCAGAATTTTTCTATTCTCCTGTGAAGAAGAGCAAACGTTTCAAATAGGGGAGGAAGTGACGGATGTCGTAAAAGTGGATTTGCTACAATTGAATCAATTGTTGGAGGGAGCGAATGAAGAGATCGTCTCTTCTTCATTGTTGACAGGGGAGTGCAGACATTTATCAATCCAAAACCTTGTTCCTCATGAACGAGCTTATTATAGCTACATCATTCGATCAGTTGCAGGAAATGTCGAAAAACTTTGACAAAATACAATTAATCTCTATATAATCATTCATTAATGAGAGGAAGGGGAGAAAAAATCCGATGACTCGTACATCTTTTAATACGAAAGTTGTTCATCATAAAATGTCGCAGGCACAAATTCAAAACAGTAAGAGTACGCCGATTTACCAGACATCGGCTTTTACATTCAAAGATTTAGATCATATGGAAAGCTATTACAAGGGGGAAAGCCCCTATTTATATAGCAGGGAAAAGAACCCAAATACAGATGAATTGGGAATGACAGTGGCTAACCTTGAAGAGGCAGAGGCAGGGGTGGCTACTTCATCAGGAATGTCTGCCATTCTTGCAGGGATTCTCTCAGTTGCTAAAGCTGGTGACCACATTGTCGCAGCGGAAGACTTATACGGCGGGACTCATAAACTGATCACGAAAGAACTGCAAACCTTTGGAATCGAAGTCAGTATGGTATCGTTCACTGACACCGACAAAATCAGAGGCTATATTAAAGACAATACGAAACTTTTATATACGGAATCGATTTCTAACCCATTCTTACGTGTAGAGAACCTTCAGCAGCTCGTGGAACTCGCGAATGAATTTGGTGTGAAAACGATGGTAGACAACACTTTTGCAACCCCTTATCTTCTTCAGCCCTATACGTCCGGGGTCGACCTGGTGGTACATAGTGGAACGAAGTATATAGGTGGTCACAGCGATGTCACGTGCGGGGTATTAGTAGGAGGGGAGGAGCTGATCCAAAAAGCGACTGAAAAAGTGGTCACGCTTGGATCCAACTTAAGTCCTTTTGAAGCTTGGCTGACTCAGCGTGGGGCAAAAACGCTTGGCCTTCGAATGAAGCAGCAATCCGATAATGCTCATAAGCTGGCACAGACTCTTAGTGACAATCGTTTTGTCAAACAGGTCTACTATCCTGAATTTGTATCTGATAAAGGACACGGAGCCATCGTTACGATTGAGCTTGATCATCAAATTGATATTGAAACGTTCTTCCGTTCTTTAGGATGGATAAAAATAGCGCCGACACTAGCTGGTGTAGAAACGACCGTTTCATATCCCGTCCGAACTTCTCACCGAGCTTTATCCGAAGCAGAGCGAGAAAACATAGGAATCAACGATTTTGTCATTCGCTTATCTATTGGAATTGAAGATTCAGAGGACATTATTGCTCAGTTTGAACAATGCATTGCACATTCTATAAAATGATAGTTATGAACTAGGAATAGAGTTAAAGTAGGAAACTGCCTGAGGAGTATTTCAGGCAGTTTCTTTATTTGCTCGTTTGATGAAAAAAGAGTGAGTGAAAAGACCCTCAATCAATAGTCTTAGAATTGCAGGTTAGTCATAATTTTCCAAAAAATTCTATTCACCATTTATATAGAGTGTGTTATAATTCATAATTAGCAAGTTCTACCCTTTTCAAGAAAAACAACCTGAGCACAAGAGAACGGAAACAATTCAACATCTATGAGAGCAATACTTCGTAAAAGCCCTTTTTTAAAATTTTATAAGAGGATTCAGCTTTTTTTAAAGAAAATATGAGAAAACGCTTTCATAATAACTTATTAGGAGGTTTTACCATGCAGTTAACGACGAAGATCTTTATTGGTCTGATTCTTGGTGCAGTCGTCGGACTCACCCTGCACTTTACTGCTCCAGATTTATTCACCACACTCGATACGTATGTATTCAGTCCCCTTGGAACCGTCTTTCTAAACTTAATTAAAATGCTGGTTGTACCGATCGTATTCTTCTCTATTACTTTAGGAACAGCTTCTCTAGGAGATCCTAAGAAACTTGGAAGAATCGGTGGTAAGACAATCGCTTTCTTCTTAGCGACAACAACTATTGCGATTACCATTGCTATTTCATTAGCTTATATTTTCCAGCCAGGAAATATTAACATCGACACGGCAGGTGCAGAATATGAATCACAAAAAGCTCCTACGGTCGTTGAAACTTTCACGAATATCATTCCGACAAACCCAGTTCAGGCTATGACTGAAGGAAATATGCTGCAAATTATTGCATTCTCCATTTTTATTGGATTAGCTCTTGCTATTTTAGGTAAGAAAACAGAAGGCATTTACAAACTGATAGATCAAGGTAATGAAATTATGATGTACCTTGTTAATCTAATCATGCGTTTTGCTCCATATGGTGCGTTCGGGTTGCTTGCCTCAGCGATTGGAACAATGGGGCTTGAAGGGGCAAAGGCAATGTTCATGTATATGATCGTTGTTATTGGTGCGCTATTCTTGCACGCGATCATAACGTACGGAACTGCTGTTAAATTCCTCGGAAAGATGAGTCCGGTCGCTTTCTTTAAAGGATTTTTCCCAGCTATGACAGTAGCGTTCAGTACATCAAGCAGTAGTTCTACACTACCTATTTCAATGAAAACCGCTCAAGAAAATCTGAAAGTTCCAAAACCGATCAGCAGTTTCGTTCAACCTCTTGGTGCAACGATTAACATGGATGGAACAGCAATCATGCAAGGGGTTGCGACGATCTTCATTGCTCAGGTGTACGGAACTGAACTAGGATTTGGTGCCCTTGTCATGGTCGTATTGACGGCTGTGCTTGCTAGTATCGGAACAGCTGGTGTTCCGGGGGTAGGATTGATCATGCTTGCTATGGTATTAAATCAAGTTGCCCTTCCAGTAGAAGGAATTGCTTTGATCATAGGTATTGACCGTCTCTTGGATATGACACGTACAGCTCTTAATATCACGGGTGATGCAGCTTGTGCTGTCGTTGTCACTGAATCTGAGAAAAAACATGATATGCAGCAAGAAGCTAGAATGCAAGCTTAATAGAATGAAAAAGCTGATCTCTTTTGAGATCAGCTTTTTTTATGTGGACATTTTGACAGAACCATAAATGATAGAAAGTATTCACAATTTGAACAGAGTTTTGTACTATACTAGTACTATTATGAAAGCATAGAAAGGATATTTTATATGAAAGCATGGAAATACGCCTTTATTCTTCTATTACTGATGATCGCTGCCTGTGGTCAAAAAATAGAAACGAACATGTCAGAAGAAGTGCAATCTTTCAACTTTACAACCCAAGATGGGAATAAGCTCAGTAATGAAGACCTGGAAGGGCAATGGTGGGTGGCCAATACGATTTTCACAAGCTGCGAAACGGTTTGTCCTCCAATGACTAGAAACATGTCGATCCTTCAAGATAAAGCGGAAGAAGAAGGTTTGGATGTTCAGCTCGTTTCCTTCAGCATCGACCCAGAGACCGATACTCCTGAAAAGCTAAAAGAATATGGAAACAAGTTTGGTGCCGATTATAAGAATTGGACTTTCCTGACTGGATATGACTTCCAGACCATTAAAGAATTCTCTATCAAGTCGTTCAAAAGCTTAGTCGATGAGATCCCTGATTCCGATCAGTATATGCATGGGACAAGCTTCTTTTTAGTCAATCCGGAAGGGGAAGTCATCAAGAAATATAAAGGTACGAGTGATGAAGAGATGCAGAAGATTGTAAACGACTTGAAGAAAGTAATGTAAGTAAAGAGTGCAAACATATTTATACCCTTCCTTTATCGTAATATAACTCAAAATAATACAGTCATTTATAGATGAATCTGCAGTTTCCCTTTATAATCAGTTTTTAAAGGGAAATTTTTTTGTTAAAAAAGTAATCCAAAACACCATTAATTACGATAGCTAACTAGCATAGCCCCCAAGGGAATAAATAGCAGCGTATATGCTATGATGACTATATCCACCACCAAAGGAGTGTGCTATGAGCAATCGTGATCTTGAGCTCTATCGTCGGTTGATCGATGGGGATAAGCAGGCACTTGAATCTATGTATGATCAATATGAGAAGCTGCTTTACTCATTCGTCATTAAACTATCCGGAGATCAGACTTTAGCAGAAGAAGTATTACAAGAAGTTTTTATTAAAATTTGGACTCAAAAAGCGACCTATGATGAATCGAAAGGAAAGTTCTCTTCATGGATCGTGACCATCACAAGATATACAGCTATTGATCTTATACGTAAAAATAAAAAGCATAACGTTGCTCTAGAAGAAGAAACGGATGTCCCTGAGGAAGGGACCTATTCAACAGAAGATATCGTTGAATGGAAAGAACAAGGCAATCAAATTCGACAAGCTGTCAAGCACTTATCACTAGAACAAAAACAAATGGTGGATTTATTTTATTTTAAAGGGTTAAGTCAAAGGGAGATTGCGGATCAGACCAACGTACCTCTTGGGACTGTAAAAGGTCGAATACGACTCGCCTTAAAACATTTAAAGAAACAACTATCATCACAGAAAGGAGGGGTACATGATGCGTAATGAATGTGATAAATTAATCGATTACTTCAATGATCAATTAACGGAAACAGAAAAAGAAAAATTCGAAAAACATTTAGAGACATGCGCGGATTGTAGGGAAGAATTAGAAGAGTTGCGAATGCTGACAGCTGATCTGCCATTTGCATCTGAGCCCGTAGACCCTCCTGAGGATATGAAGGATCGTGTGTTAGGGTCTGTCTTTTCAGAGGAATCTCCAAAGAATACTGAGGAGATTGCGGATCAGCCTCCCAAGAATAATGAAAAGAACAGTGTCATAGATTTTGATAAGAAAAAGGCAGAAAGCACACAGGAAGAGAAACCCTGGCGTAAGAAACCGGTTTGGTTAATACGCGGCCTTGTAGCTGCGCTGGTATTATCCATTGCAGGTAACTTGTTCGCCTTGATTCACGATAATGAAGAAGCTGCTCCTGAGCCGGATCCCACAGAAACACCTGGAGAGGAAGATGGAACCGATCAAGTGATGAAAAGGGTTCAGCTTCAAGGTGAGGCGACAAATGCCACGGCATCGGCGGCCCTCGTACAGCAGCAAGCAGGTGATGTTCTTACTTTACAGGCAGAACAACTTGATCAACTGCAAGGGGATGAGGTTTATCAGGTGTGGTTGATCCAGGGTGAGACACCTTATCGTGCAGGAACGTTTGTTGCAAACGAAAATGGTGAAGGTGCTGTATCCTATTCAATGAAGGATTTGCCTGAAGATGTTAAATGGGATGCTGTAGCTATTTCGAAAGAACCTGATGCAACGAGTCAAACTCCTCAAGGGGAAGTCATTTTAAGTTCAGAATTATAGACGAGAAAAGCCTATTGCAGACAGCTTTTGACAGCTGTCTGCAATTTTTTTGAATTTTTTTAGAAAAAAGTGATCCAATCTCTCATCCACGACGATAGCTAAGTGAATAAACAAAAAACGAAGGAGAGATGATTGAATCATGAATTTCAAAAAAGCTCTGTTAGTCGTACCAATGAGTGCAAGTCTGTTACTCCCTACGTCTTTGGATATTGTGAACGCTGAAGAACATAACATTCCACAAACTCAAACGGAAGCAGTAGAATTACGATCTCAGCTAGACAACTTATTCAGTGAGCATGCCTACCTGGCTGTTGAAACAATGAGAAAAGGAGCAGAAGGTGCGTCGGATTTTGAACACGCTACAGCTGCTTTATCCTCCAACACGGAAGACCTCACCGCCGCTATTGAATCTGTTTATGGTAAAGAGGCCGGTGAGAAATTCAATGAGATGTGGTCTTCTCACATTGGTTACTTCGTCGATTACGTGAAAGCGACCGGAAATGAAGATGAAGAAGCAAAACAAATGGCACTAGATGAATTGAACCAGTACCGTCAGGACTTCTCTAAATTTATCTCAGAAGCTACTGGTAATCGATTGAAAGCAGATGCCCTTGCTGAAGGCTTGCAAATGCACGTCAATCAGTTGATCGGTGCTTTTGATGCTTATGTTGCGGGAAATTATGAAGAAGCGTATATGAAAGAGCGCGAAGCTATTGAACATATGTATGGAGTAAGTAAAGGAATGTCTAGTGCAATTGTTAATCAATTCCCTGACAAGTTCAATAATACGAAAGCCGTAACACCGGAAGCTGATCTTCGTTCTAACCTGAACCACCTTCTTAGTGAACACGTTGGACTAGCTACAATGGCAATGCAAAACGGTCTTGATGGATCTGAAGATTTTGAAGCATCTGCAAAAGCTCTTTCTAATAACACGGAAGACCTAACAAAAGCGATCACTTCTATCTTTGGTGAAGAAGCAGGTTCACAGTTCAATGATATCTGGACACAGCACATTGATGACTTTGTTTCTTATGTAAAAGCGACAGCAAATGATGATAAAGCGATGAAAGAAGAAGCAATGAAAGCATTGGAAGATTATCGTGAAACATTCGCTAAGTTCCTTGAACAAGGTACGAAAGGCGAGTTGAGCGCAGATAAACTAGCTCCTAGCTTACAACAGCACGCTGACTACTTGTTCGATACTTTTGATCAATATGCAGCGGAAAATTATGAGCAAGCCTATATGACATTAAGAGATTCTTATGCTCATATGTTCGGAGCTTCTAAAGCCCTGTCAACTGGAATTGTTACAGCTTATCCTGATATGTTTATGAGTGATATGCCTGAAGAAATGCCAGATACGGGTATGGGGGGAACAGCTTCCGATAGCAACATCTGGTTGTATGCTTCTATTCTTGCTGCTATTGCAGCGACAGGAATCTTCCTGCGTAGACACTCCAAACAACAGTAATCTGTGGTACTCAACGAGAAACTTTTGATAGATAGATGGCTTTCGTTGTTTATATAAAATTCACTTTAAGACCGTCTCTGTACAGAGACGGTCTTTTATATGGTTGATGGAAGAGGTGGAAACCCGTTTTTCTCTCCTTTACTATAGAATAAAGAGCGTTCTTGAAAAGGAGTCTGAAAATGACTGGAAAACAAAGAAAACTTCCACTATATATTCAAATTAAAAATAAAATGATTACGAACATTAAGGAAGGTACCTGGGCACCAGGAGCATCCATCCCTTCTGAGAGTAAGTTGATGGAACAATATAATGTGAGCCGGACGACCATCAGGCAGTCTATTCGTGATCTGGCTCAGAATGGTGTATTGGAGACGAGGAGAGGTGCGCCTACAAAAGTTCGACTAGTTCCTGAAAAAGATATGTCCAATCCAGGGGTCTTCCATCACGAGATAGGCTCTCAATTTACTGTGAAACTTTTAAGATCAGTTGAGAGCAAAGACTTTTACTTGGCTAAGGCTAAATTACATTTGGAAGATCACGAAGAAGTGTTCATGGCAGAAAGACTCAGGTTATCTGAAGGTCTCCCGATTGGTTATCAGCAGCTATTCTTCCCATTAGCTGTAGCAGATGTGATGAGAGGTGATCTCGATGATTCTTTTGATTTGTTTCCGAGGTTAGGTCAACAAAATATACATTATACGAATATAAAAGAAGGAATTTCGGCCGTAAGTGCCACTCAATATGAAGCGGATTTGCTAGGAATCATGACAGGTGAACCTCTTATCGATATTACCCGAACGACACTTGGGGGGGATTCAAAACCTATGGAGTACAGTCGTACAAAGTATATTCCGTCGGCTTTTGATTATCGAGTTGAAATTGGAAAATAAAAACACAACCTTACTTATTGTAATAAGTTATAACATGTTATAATATTTAATTAGTAATACTATTGCGATAGGGGGATAAGGATGAGTAAGTTATCTAGCATTCGTCATGATAAAACTCAAATCGACCTCGTGCGTATGCGTCAATATCGTCTGGGTCGAGTGAGGGAGCAATTAAAAGCAAAAGGATACGGTGGAATCGTTATTTTCGATCCGGTGAACTTGAGGTATGCAACCGGAAGCAGAAACATGCAAGTCTTTATGCTTCGAAACCCGGCTCGATACGTATTCATACCTACAGAGGGGCCAGTAACCTTATTTGATTTTCCAAATTGTGAGCATTTGTCCGAGGGGATCGAAACGATCGATGAGGTAAGGCCGGCGATTACCCTTTCCTATGTAGCTTCAGGAGAAAACCTTTACGACAATGCTAAGGAATGGGCGAAGGAAATCACGGATCTCATGAAACAGCATGCGGGAGAAAATAAAAAGCTTGCTATTGATTACGTTCCCTCAGTTGGAGCGATCGAGCTATCTAAACAGGGCATGGAAGTCGTTGACGGACAAGAACCAATAGAGCATGCTCGAAGCATCAAGAACAAGCAAGAAATCGAAGCGATGAAAATATCTGTCCGAACTGCTGAAGAGGGCATGATTCGTATGCAGCAGGCATTGGAACCGGGAATAACCGAAAATGAATTATGGTCCTATCTCCACCAGACGAATATCCAACAGGGCGGCGATTATGTTGAAACGAGACTGCTCAATTCAGGTAACCGTACGAACCCATGGTTCCAGGAATGCAGTGATAAAGTAATCAACGAGGGAGAACTTGTTGCTTTTGATACGGATATGAATGGACCTTTTGGTTATTTTACTGACATCAGCCGCACATTTTATTGTGGAGACGATGAACCGAGTGAAGAGCAGAAACGTTTATATCAAACCGCCTATGAACAAATTCAATACAACATCGACCTTCTGAAGCCAGGGATGACGTTCAGAGAGTATGCTGAAAAAAGCTGGAGAATTCCAGAAGAATTCTTCCCAAATCGATACTTTACAGTTGCTCACGGTACAGGACTGAGCGGTGAATATCCTTATATTGTCTATCCGCAGGATTTTGAAGAGAAAGGATACGATGGAGTCATTCAGGAAAACATGGTTCTTTCTGTTGAGAGCTACATCGGTTCTCCTGGAGGAAAAGAAGGAGTCAAATTGGAAGAGCAATTATTAGTCACAAAAGATGGCGTCGAAAACTTTTCTGATTTTCCTTTTGAACAAAAATTGATGAAATAAATGATAGTCAAAGACCGTCTTGCATACAGAGACGGTCTTTATTATTGGGGTTTTTCCCTTATGGAAAACCTCCAGCTAGGTCAGATTACGTGTACGTGGAGTCATTGATGGGTATAAATAAAGTAGATTATGTGGAAGAGGTGGTTCGGTGTTTTATTCAGTTACTTTTCAAAAGATTATCTATTTAACTGCCATCGGTGTCATTATTGGAGCAATCGTTGGCTTTACCTCAGTCCTAGGTTTCGATCTAGATGGATCTATTTTTGTATTATCTATGTTTCTGAGCATTCTGAGCGTTTACGCTACGGCTATGTATGCGGAGCTTTATCACATACGGGAAGCGATTAATCAGGAAAGAAGAAAAAATTAGAAGGTGAACCAGGCTGGTGCGGAGGCATCAGCCTTTAGTATTGGAGAAAACTTACCGTCAGGATAATGGTATAAAGAATAGCTATAATCAGCATAATCCAGTAACTTTGCTTCGTTAAAGATTTTATAATGACAACAAAGGTAGCAATGACGACACTGAGAATGAAAACCCAATAAAGTACTTCCATTAGTTAAAAATCCCTCCAATTCGAGTTCGAATTATTGAAGAGGTAATTGTAAAAGAAAGTGAAATCGTGTAGTCATTCTCTTAAGTAACCTCCTTCTGATCATCATAGAGTTCCTTTTTCGCCCTTTCAAGCATTTTATCTCTGCCTCGTTTAATTACTGAAAATTTTGGGAATGGTAAAAGGTAGCAGCTATAGCAAGAGGGTGGGAGGGATGGGATGCTCAGGTATGAATTAATACAGAGTAAATGGATATGACATTATTTGAGGCACTTTTCTTACTCATTACACTACTATGGGTAGCTGAATTCGTATTTTT
>NZ_JRNX01000487.1 GCF_000786645.1 Halobacillus sp. BBL2006 | reverse complement strand
TTTTTCAGCTTAGGGTGATGAGAGAAGATTTTCTTATTTGCCTTCTTACTGACCAACAGGGTTTCTGGGTCTATGTTCAGAAAATTTATATCAGCAACGGTATGATTGATCTCAGAAGTCCATTCCACCTCAAACCCGTGACGGTTCAGAAATGCCTCCGTCATCTCGAAGCGCTCTTCTTTTTCACTTAAAATATGGACGGGGAAAAAACGCATATAGCTTTTAGCTAGAAATAGGTCCTTACCGACAACATTTCCGTTCATATCCAAATGCATCGTGTCTGGTCGTCGAGGGAGGTCAATTACACCGATTTCAGAGAATCCCGCCTCAAAAATTTTCCTTTTCATCATCTGGATGCTTTCCATGCTTGTTCGGATTCCTGTATTAATAAAGACCGCATCCTTGTTCAGGACCATGACATCCCCATACTCCAGTGCTTTGAGAGAATTGTTAGCTTGCAATGGAAAGACAGATGGATCAAACCATTTCTCAAATAAAAGGTGCGACAACACGTATTCGGGTCTTCTCATGGATGTACCTGCCTCACCTGGGAGGAGGGTATTTCCGAAGACGCAGGCGAGGTCCCTTACAAAAATTCGATTAATAAGCTGTTTGTGAAGTACGTTATCCTTGGCAGGCAGGTAGTCAGCATAATCGATCACCCGCACA
>NZ_JRNX01000049.1 GCF_000786645.1 Halobacillus sp. BBL2006 | reverse complement strand
CCTGAATAAACCCACCATAGATGCCGACTAAAAAGAAGATAAAAACGAGTCCTATTTTCCTCGGCAGGGTATTCTCGGTTGGACCATTACCCAGCTTCTTGTGCGGCTTCCAAATGATAATTGCCAATACAATCAGCATAACGACTGATAATATTTTGTTAAAAACCTCATCGGGAAGGGAAATTGCAAACCTTGCGCCGACAATGGAACCAAGTAAAGCCGGAACCGCAAGCATTGTGCTGAACTTCCAGTCAAAATAGCCGCTCTTTCTGAAAGACGCAATGGCAACAAGATTCTGTGCCATCAAGGCAATGCGATTCGTTCCATTGGCTACGGCAGACGGCAGTCCGAAGAAAATCAACATCGGCATGGTTAATAACGAGCCGCCTCCAGCCATGACATTAATAAAACCCGCTCCGATACCTACTAATAAGATGGCGAAAAAAGAAAGTAAAGTCATTCATTTCATTCCTTTTAATAATCTAGTTATACTTCATCAGCCTCCAAAGGACCATATGAATAAAAAGTAAATCGTAAAACAGAGAAAGACCACACTGATTCCCAGTGTCGTTAAGGTTAAAAGCCGCTGAATCCCCTCTTCCTTAATGGTGCCAGCGATACCAAATATAAGGCCGAGCAAAGCTGTATAGGGGGCTAGCTGGATAAAGTTCACCATTGCGCCAAAACCATTTTGGTTAAAGATCGTGACGAAAAAAACAATGACTTGAATACAGAATACGGCTAGAATAAGAGCTGAAATCTTACCTGGGATGGATTTCGGCATTTGGATCATCTCCTTTAAACTTCACGAGTGAGCGCTCGCTTTATTTTGAATCATGTTTACGATGGATACATGATAATAGATTAAAGAAGCAATCACACCTAAAGCTATAAATAAAGCAGCGTCTGCCACTTTGCTAAACCTGCTATAGAAAAAACTCCATGGAAAACGTTAGAAATGACTATCGAGGATCCTTTTTCAAACAAATTTTTTTTGTTGGCGAGCTCTGATAAGCGAATTATCGGGCATTGAGCCGCACTAGAACGTTTCATCCGCTGACTTTAAGTGAACGAGTTAGAAAAGGATGTGACTAAACCATGTATGTATTAGCAGTAATTCTCGTTGCTATAGGAGTAACCGCCGCTCCGGTCATCGGTTTCTTCTACCCTGCTTGGAGAGAATTGAAAGGAAAAAAGCCACTCACCGAATGGCAGCAATATGGCGTCAGCACCCTGGCTATAGGTGTATTATTACTTATGGGCATATTAGCCTGGCTTTTGATAAACAGCTAGCCTAACCCATCTCTCTCACTTTCTTTTTCATCAAGACCTGAAATAAATTACAGTAATGATAAAATAAACAAGCACTACTACACTTACAAACACAAGCGCTTCTATGATTTCCCTATTCGAATAAAGCGAGGAATACAAAAGAAAATAGAGGATCCAGGCCATGAACGAGACACTGCCAATCAAGTAGAAAAAATGTTTTTCTTTCATAAAAACTCCTTTTAGAAGATTTATTCACCACACCTACTCTAAGGTTGAAATGAACATTCGTTTCTCCTTTTTAAAAATATTGAACGAGACCGATGATCAGGATAAAAAAGAAGGTTAAACCGAAGAGCACTTCAAATCCTAACGACCATCTGTTTTTTTCTTTCCAGTGATCATATCCTTTATTCGTTAATAAAACGATCCAAAAAATTGAAATCATCAAATAAAACTCATCTTCATAACCAAGGTACAGGAGTATAAATGACACTATTCCCAAGCCCGGGTAAGGGCAAAAGCTAGATGTCTTGCCATCCTTCATCTCCTTTACTATAACTACTGGATTCCAATTATTTCAAAAATACCTATTATACTCAATTGTATCTTATAAAACTAAGAGATGCTTATCCTTTGATTGGAAAGTGAATCAGATCATTTTAGTCTAACGGATTGATGATAGCCAGCACTTGATGATCTTCCCATTTACCGTTGATCTTTACATTCTTCTTAGCCAATCCTTCTTTATGAAATCCAGACTTTTCAAGCACGCGTATGGACCCTATGTTGTGAGGCATGACCCCAGCTTCAATACGATGGAGCTTCAACTCATTAAAAGCGTATTCTACCAACAACTGCACAGCCTCGGTGGTGAAACCTTTTCCATTGTACGTCTTGTCTAAAAAATATCCGATAAAAGCACTTTGCAGAGATCCTCGGGCGATTTGAAAAAGATTAATGGTTCCTACTAGATGTTGGCTTTCATTTTCAAATATCCCAAAGTTATATTCAGAGTCGTTCCTCATTTTTTGCTTGAACTGGTTGATCCTTTTCAATTGAGCAGCTAATGTATAAAACTCACTCCCGCGTTCCATAGAAAATCTTTCAAAAAAAGACTTGTTATCAGATTGCAAAGTTAATAGATCCCCAGCATCGGCATCGGTAAGCTCTCTTACATGAACGTATTTCCCTTTCATCACAACACCTCTTTATTCATTAAATTGATCCTTTTATGTATTAAGCGATTTCACCTTAATAGTTGTTAACCCCTGTAGATACTTTATAGAGTCTTTATCGTAACAATATCGGTTGGGCAAGAACCCTGCATCTATAAAAGTTAATTGTTATCTGACCACCCCTGCGATGGCTTGTCCTTTTGAAACCTGGGCTTGCTAAAGTACGCTCCTAAAAGCAAAAATAACATTGAGAGTAAAACCCCGGTAGCTCCCTTCTCAAAAATAGTGAACACAGGGAGACACAATGCAGCGAGAATAAACATTAATTTCATCATAGAACCTCTCACCTCCTTCTATGTAATAGCCATAACCTCCTCATTTGGTTTCCACTTTAGGCGAAGGACGGTCACCACTGCCCAGCTAATGAATATTAGTTTTTCTAATTTTCCTCACTTCTTCCTCCTGCCTTTCTACTCAACTTACGGTTTTCTTTTTTTGATTTCAAATAGTTCCGTAGAAAGACAAATCCCGAAATGATACCCGCTGCTATGAATAAATTAATTATAATAATGAAAATGGGCATGAGTTCTGTTATTGTCATCATTTATTAACTCCTTTCTCCTTCACTTTTTTTTAATTGAGGAGCTTTCTATTTATGTAAAAATAGACGAGAACCAACAAAATCAAACTAACTGTGAGGAGCACGAATTGTTCATTTGGATAGTCAATCAAGCTATTCAGAATCATGCATACTCCTACAGGTAGGAAAAACATGCTTCCAGACACTCTGCCCAGCCTCGCCTTGTCCTTAATAGCTTTTTCATTGAATCCAGATAGCAGCCAGGTCTGTTTTAAGACGCCAACCAAGAAGGAAACAACAAGAAACAAAATGCCGATTACCAGTAATTCTGTGTCCATTTGGTCGTCTCCTTGTAAGTAGTAGATTTACTTATACTTAAGTACGACGCAATTCTAAAGAAAGTTCCACATATTAACAAAAAATCTGTAGGCTTGAGTTTGTTAATTGAACAAGAAGTGGTTTCTCACACGGGGAAAGATCTTCGGATGATGGATGATAAACAGGGTTTCTAGCGTTTTAAATAAGAAAGGGCTATAAGCGAAAAATAAAGTAGGATATCCTAAAAAAAAGAAAAGGCACTCGATTATAGCGCCTTTTCGTTTCTTCATTATTTGTTAGATCAGACGATTTTTTTAATCAACCTTCCTAATGTACGTGGAATGAATAAAATAATATCGACGATTGTATGGATTAATGAACGAATCAATTTCATTTCGAATCCCTCCTTATCTTTTACCTATCCATTCCACTATGTAATCAGCAATAAACTAGGTCAAATTAATCGTTCCCTTTTAAAAAATCTCTAATTTCCTCCAAAGACAATCCTAATTTCTTCGCCTCCACCATCAGTTCCACCCACTCTAAATCAACATCCCTATCCAAAGTGTACAAACCTATAACTCCCTATCTGTTCATATGAGTTCACAAACGAAAAAACATATGATTTTCGAACAAGTTTATCATATAAAGAACTAATTTTTTGTAAAAATTTGTATGATAATTAAATTTTTATACTATTATTTTTCCTATTTTTCATTTCTTCTTTGTATCAGGTATGGAAAACTGAAAAGCGTCGAACAGTAGACAGTGTAATAGTAATCAAATTTAAATTTTGAAAGGCACGATCTGTTCCTCTCTCTATACCCACAAAGCTCCCGATGGTCAAACAAAAAGAGAACATAAGTAAAGCAGAGGTGTTAAACAACGAACATTGAAAAATTATATAACATCAACACAGATCATTAGCGTAGTCAAAACAAGGAGACTCCTATGGGAAAAGCGCGAGTCGAAGACCCCGCAGGAAAGCGTTCTTTGCTTTTCGAGGAAGCTGCGGCCGTGCCCGTGGAAAGCAAAGTGTTTTGACGGAGAAGTCATTGCACTCTTTTCTTGGCACACAAAAATCCCGTACTGATTTTAACGAAATCGTTCGGAATTTTTGTGTTTCATTCAGTTTTGTACCAGCCTCTTACCAGCTTTACTTTTTTCTTTTT
>NZ_JRNX01000486.1 GCF_000786645.1 Halobacillus sp. BBL2006 | reverse complement strand
ATAAATTTCGGAGCTGCCTGAAGAAGCAGAGCTTGTGCTGGCTACAGTAGTGGTCTTCAGATCATCGATCGTTGCTTGCAGCGAACTGTTTTCTGAAGTAAGGGTTTTCACGTCGGCATTCAGTTGTTCGATTTCGGCTTGTAATGAATCTATTTTTTCCTTAAAAGCACTTTTTTCTTTGTCGTGCTCTTTAGCCTGAGCATTTAAAGAAGAAAGCTCTTTCTCTTTATCTGATAATTTGATTAGGAGTTGGTCTTTGCTCTGAGTCAGTTCTTCAAAGTCCTGGGTCAAAGATTTGAACTCTTCTTGCAATAGTGTGTGTTCTTCAGCGAGTGTTTCATTCTTCAAAATCTCTTCTTCAAGCTTGTTCGCGGAGCTTTCTTCAATTGTGACAAAACCTATGATCGAGAAAGTGATTCCTCCGACTAGTAACGGAAAGAACAATGGCTTTTTGAAGGGATTTTTCTTGTCCATCAACAGAGCGATCATGTAGTAACCAAGGTAGATCAAGGAAGAAAGGATAGCAGCAAACCCGACCAGTAATAACGCCATTGCCATGACTAGTCCCCTCCTATTGTTGTGGATTAATCTCATCATACTACCGTTCTTCGACAGTGCCTAGATAATCGACAATATAAGACTTTATTATTCTTATTTCGATGTGTTTTCCACTTGAATTAAGGTGAATGATTTACTAGATAAGGAATCGTTCTTTGTAGATGTATGGGGAGAAGGGAGAAAAGTAGTATTTATACTTTTTAGCAACATTTTCTAAGGATGATTCAACCATAATCTCTCATAAATTGAAAGAAAACTCATACATAGTGCTCAATGTAAGGGATTTCGCCGATAATGGATGATTTCTATGCTAGACTTTGAAGAGTATGTAAAAAATATTAATTTTATTAAAATAGATTGATCTAGGTGGGAGAAAAAACATCATGAAATTACTCTTAACAGGTGCCACTGGATTTGTAGGAAAGCAACTGACGCTTCGGTTGTTAGGTGAAGGCCATGAAGTTTATGCGCTTGCAAGGAATGAGAGAAAAGCAGATCAACTGCTAGCCTCCGTTCCAACAAAGTTACAAAGCAATTTGACTATTATAAACGGAGATATTTCCAAAAAGCAAGCGGGGGTCTCTGAAGAACAAATGCTAGAGTTGAAAGATTCAATCGATACGGTCTATCACATCGCCGCCTTTCTATCTTTTGATGAGGAAGATCGTGAGCTGACGTTTGAGATCAATTTGAATGGCACAAGAAACATGCTGGAGTTTTCCAAAGCGATAAATGTAGAAAACTTTTTCCATGTGAGTACGGCTTACACACTGGGAAACCAGGAGCACGCGAACGAAG
>NZ_JRNX01000485.1 GCF_000786645.1 Halobacillus sp. BBL2006 | reverse complement strand
ATGTAGTGGATGGCTTTTTATCCACGTAATCGATTGACTTATGACCTCGAGGGGCTAGGCGCTGGAGCTAGATGAAGACTCACACCGCAAAAAGTTATCCACACCTAAATATATTTATAATTTCCTAGATAGTAAAAAAAGCGATTCACTCAAGTGAATCGCTTCTTTCTATACTTAAGACATCCATTTAGGGGGGGTATTTTTCTCCCAATAGATCTCTCCGATGGAATGGTGCTTAACAAATTCATCATCTTTCAAATGATAGTGGAAATTGAACCAATAACCTTCACCCGGGCGTTTATCTCTTCTGACATGGAACTTTGCGATCTCTTCCCCGCTCTTATAGTTATAAAGGTTAAAGATTTTCTCTCCATAACCTGGGGTGAGCTCTTCAGTGATTTCATAGTAAGGAAGTTCTTCTTCCCCAACTTCAGCTAAGATCATTTCTACGACTTCTTCAATTTTCGGTAAGATTTCATTTGTCATATCTGTATCTACTTTTTGAATAATCCTCGGACCCATTTTAGTCATGGTCTGTTCTTTCGCAAGTTCCGCAATGACATGGATATAATCTTCTTCTGAATCGCTTTCAGAATCAGGTATGTCTGGTGTTTCATGCTCAGGAACTATCTCCTCATTAGAGGTTGCATAGCTTCCCTCTGGATGCTCCGGAGCCATCTCCTTATTTTCTGCAGCATCAGTATGTACATAAGTCGGCGGGACATACAAACCTAATGTGAGCACAGATACTAGTACGACAAAGATCTTTCTTCCCCATAACTTCATTTCAAAATCTCCCTTACGAATCCTCTGCCAAAATTATATCACTTAGAATTTTCCAGTGCATGGGAAAAAATGAACATTTTCAAACAATTTAGATAGCGGATTGGATAGTTACAGGCATCCTGCCAGGAGAGATGATCGAATATATCCTCTTTCCATCCTCCTCCATAGGGCCATGAAGCACAACTCCGTTGGTTTTCGCATACCTGGCAAACTCATCAGCGTCATCAACGATAAGCTGGAGCATCATCTTCTCCGGCATGTGTGTAGTTCTCGTCCAGAGCTCTAGCCAGCTGTTTTCTCTTTTAAAAACGGTTCCAGGGGACTTTTCTGTTTTAAAATAAGAATTGGATAACGTTGGTTCATTCTCTAAAAAGTCCACCATTTGATCTTCTCCAGAGACAGTAACATGGCGATAACCTAATAATTTCAATGAAATTCCTCCCTAAATTTCCAAGAAATATATTCTAAATTTTCGCACTTTATATACTAGTTTACCACTGATCATTCTTTTTGTGTCGTTTTCTGAGGTAAATTAGAGGGATACTTATAAAAATTAATAAAAAATCTAAAGATACGACAAGCAGTTGCTTGGATTGACACGATTCACGCATACATGAATAAGTGAGAATGGGGAAAATTGAAAGATGAATAATAATTTCAGGAGGGATTTCTTGTGCAATATCCAAATCAGGATCCTAATCACCAAATGAATGGTGCTCAAATGACACCTAATATGATGCAGAATACCAATCACGGTGGTCATGAATTATTTGATGCCCATGAGGTGATTGCAAGCTTAATCAGTATGCTCGATCAATATCAAATGTATGATCAACACATTCAAGATCAAGAGTTGAAAGATATATTACAACGTCAATCTTCATTCGTAACTCAACTGTATAACACTATCGTACAGAGCTTTCAATCAGGTCAAGACCCTGCTCAGCCTACACAGCAGTACAAGATGACTCAAAACAATGACACGGTTTACGGACTCAAGCCTGGCCAGCCAAAAAAACCAAATCAATCGGTAAGTGATTTATCCGATCAGGGGCTGTCCGCTTATATGCTTGGCCAAACAAAAAACCTAGCGACTTTATTATCAATGACCGCATTGGAGATGACCAATCCGGTGTTGCGAAGAGTCATTGCTGACAGCGTGCCTAACTTTATTGAAATGAGTTATGAAACGTTCTTGTATCAGAATAAACATGGCTACTATCAAGTTCCTCAATTGCAGCCGCAGGATATGAACCAGATGCTTCAGAGCTACACCACTGTTCAAGCGCAAGGAAATACGGCCCATTAAATAGAACAAGCTGGAAATGAGATAATTTCTTATTTCCAGCTTTTTTAGTTATGACTTACACTATTGATTTCGTATATATAAACTAAATAAATAAGGAGTGGCCTATGAGTATTTTCTTAAGTTACATACTGTTAGGTTTATCGTTATCTGCCCCCATCGGTCCCATCAATGCCGCTCAATTGGATAAAGGAATTCGATTCGGTTTTTGGCA
>NZ_JRNX01000484.1 GCF_000786645.1 Halobacillus sp. BBL2006 | reverse complement strand
CCTTTATCTCCTCCAGCTCAGTTGAGTTGCGAAGCCTAGACACTCGAGACATAAGTCATTCGCTGCAGTGGAGAAAGTACACTCCACTTGCACCGCTTGTCTTATGCTTGGCGTGTCTCCCAGGGCGATTTCACACTTAATCTTTCGTTACCATTCTTCCTATGACGAGGCGCTGGATTTCTTGTGTGCCTTCGTAGATTTGGGTAATTTTGGCGTCACGCATGTAGCGTTCGACTGGATAGTCTTTTGTATAGCCATACCCACCATGAACCTGGACGGCTTCTGTCGTGATCTTCATGGCTGCGTCTCCGGCATAAAGTTTCGCCATTGCAGAAGCTTTGGCGTACGGCTTGCCTTCTGATTCTAAGTAAGCGGCCTGGTAGGTTAATAGTCTTGAAGCCTCGATTTGAGTAGCCATGTCTGCGAGCTTAAAGGAAATCCCTTGCAGTGTAGCGATTGGTTTACCAAATTGTTCCCTTTCCTTAGCGTAAGAAACAGACTCATCCAATGCGCCTTGCGCGATGCCAACCGCCTGTGCGGCGATACCGTTACGTCCTCCATCGAGTGTCATCATGGCAATTTTAAATCCTTGCCCCTCTTCTCCAAGAAGATTCTCTTTAGGAACCCTGCAATCTTCAAAAATCAATTCCGTCGTAGGTGAAGAGCGGATCCCTAGTTTCTTCTCTTTTTTCCCGGTCGTGAATCCCGGAGTATCTTTTTCAATAATAAAAGCACTTACTCCACGGCTGCCCGCTTCCGGGTCTGTTTTAGCAAAAACGACGTATAAATCAGCAACACCGCCGTTTGTAATCCATACCTTGTTTCCATTCAATACATAGTGATCTCCATCAAGCTTCGCCTGTGTTCTCATTGAAGAGACATCACTCCCAGCACCTGGTTCAGAAAGTGCATAGGCTCCTAACTTCTCGCCCGACGCTAGTTGGGCCAAATATTTTTTCTTCTGTTCTTCATTACCAAATTTATAGATAGGCCAGCTCGCCAAGGAGATATGAGCTGAAAGCGTCACTCCCGTCGATGCGCAAACCCGGGACAATTCCTCCACCGCAATAACATAGCTCACGAAATCTGAACCGATACCGCCATATTCTTCCGGCCAAGGGATTCCCGTCAATCCAAGCTCAGCCATTTTATCGAAAATTTCCCGATCAAACCTCTCTTCTTCATCACGTTCAGCCGCTGTGGGCTCCACTTCATTTTTGGCAAAATCTCGAACCATCTTACGCAGCATTTGTTGTTCTTCTGTTAAAGTAAAATTCATTCTCTAGTCCTCCTCAATCTCTGATCAAGTGATTGCTAACTACGATACGCTGGATCTCACTTGTTCCTTCATAGATTTCGCAAACTTTGGCATCCCTGAAGAAACGTTCGACCGCATAATCTTCCGTATATCCATATCCTCCGTGGATCTGAACCGCTTCTATAGCCGTATCGACTGCTGTTTTTGAAGCGAATAATTTCGCCATCGACACTTCTTTCCCGCACTTTTCTCCTCGTTGCTGCATAGATGCAGCATTATATACAAGCAATTTAGATGCTTCTACTGCTGTTGCCATGTCAGCAAGCTTGAACGAAATCCCCTGGAGCTTTGCGATCGGCTGACCGAATTGGACACGCTCTTTTGCATAAGCACTCGCATGCTCAAGGGCCGCTTCCGCAATTCCAAGCGATTGAGCAGCGATTCCAATCCTTCCCATGTTTAGGTTAGCAAGTGCAATTTTGTATCCTGCGCCTTCGGTTCCTAATAGTTGAGAAGCTGGGACTTCACATTGATCAAAATTTAACGAAACGGTGCTAGATCCATGCAGTCCCATCTTTTTCTCTGCTTTTCCAATTGAGAAGCCTGGCGTATCTCTCTCAACGATGAATGCACTGAGCCCTTTTCCAGTCGGAACGTCAGCGTTCGTTCTAGCAAATACAATGAATGTATCCGCTTCGCCGCCGTTTGTAATGAACACTTTTGATCCGTTCAGAATATAATTGTCCCCGCGTTTTTCAGCGCGCGTCTTTAAGCTGCTTGCATCCGATCCAGCACTAGGCTCTGTCAGAGCGAACGCTCCTAAATATTCTCCAGAAGCGAGCTTTGGAATATATTTTTGTTTCTGTTCTTCTGTTCCGAAGTACAAAATCGGGTTCGTCCCTACCGATGTGTGTACAGATAAAATCACGCCGAGGGTTGCGCTCACTTTAGAGAGTTCGTGAATGGCGATAATGTATGATGTATAGTCCATTTCTGCTC
This sequence comes from Halobacillus sp. BBL2006, assembly GCF_000786645.1. GTDB lineage: Bacteria > Bacillota > Bacilli > Bacillales > Halobacillaceae > Halobacillus. The sequence continues at coordinate 4,920 of NZ_JRNX01000484.1, read as the reverse complement.
CACCGTATTTTTCCGGAATGGGGATTCCCATCAATCCGAGCTCCCCCATTTTCGGAAGCAATTCACTTGGAAAACGATCTTCTTTTTCCATACGTTCAACGGCTGGCGCTACTTCCTTCTCCGCAAAGTCCCGCACCATTTTGCGCATCATTTCTTGTTCATCGGTAAACTGCAAATTCATCGTCATTCTCTCCTTCACAAGTTATTCGTAGATGTAAAAACCTCGACCTGATTTCTTCCCTAGCCAGCCTGCCTTAACGTATTTACGAAGCAGCGGACATGGACGATATTTGCTATCTCCAAAGCCTTCGTAAAGAACTTCCATAATGTAAAGGCATGTATCAAGACCGATAAAATCAGCTAATGTCAACGGTCCCATTGGATGGTTCATCCCAAGCTTCATAACGCTATCGACGTCTTCAGGAGAAGCAACCCCTTCGTATACGGTATAAATCGCCTCATTAACCATCGGCATCAAGATCCGATTAGAAACGAAACCAGGAAAATCTTCTACCTCGACAGGCGTTTTGTTCAATTTCTTTGTCATATCTTCAATTGATTGATACGTTTCATCACTCGTCTGGATGGCACGAATGATTTCAACAAGCTTCATAACAGGTACAGGGTTCATGAAGTGCATTCCGATCACTTGTGAAGGACGACTCGTTACTGCAGCAATTTCTGTAATCGGAAGAGACGATGTGTTCGTTGCCAAAATCGCATGGGATGGTGTAATTTCATCAAGACTCTTGAACACCTTAGCTTTCACATCCATATTTTCAACAACGGCTTCAATCACAAGATCGCAATCTGAGGCATCCTCAAGCTTCGTCGTTCCAGAAAGGTGATCCATCGCAGACTTCATTTCAGCTTCTGTCATTCTTCCTTTTTCTACCGCTCGATTCATTCGTTTTTCAATGCCTGCTAATCCCTTGTCCAATGCTTCTTGTTGTAGATCGTTTAATTTTACATTTAGTCCTGACTGAGCAAAAACCTGGGCGATCCCCGCACCCATTTGTCCTGCTCCAATGACCATGACTTGATTGATTGTCATTTATCGTTCCTCCTCTATTGCTTCGGTACTTCGATTAAGACAGCATCTCCTTGACCTCCGCCTGAACAAATGGCAGCAATTCCAAGTCCGCCTCCCCGACGTTTGAGTTCATAAGCTAATGTAAGTAAAATTCTTGCTCCACTCGCGCCGATTGGGTGTCCAAGAGCAACAGCGCCACCGTTGACGTTCACTTTTTCAGGATCAAGCCCCGCAATTTTGCCGCTTGCCAGAGATACAGCTGCAAATGCTTCGTTCACTTCGAACAAATCAATTTCATCTATGGATTTCCCTGCTTTTTCGAGAAGTTTGTTAATTACAAGTCCTGGCGTTTGCGGGAAATCTTGAGCTTCTACAGCCACTTCATCGTGTGCCAAAATTGTAGCTAACGTCTCAGCACCAATCTCCTTAGCCTTTTCATCTGACATCAGCAGCATCGCACACGCTCCATCATTAACCCCTGGCGCATTACCTGCTGTGATCGTTCCGTTCTTATCGAAGACAGGACGTAATTTCGATAAGGCTTCGATCGTCGTATCTTTTCTAGGTGCTTCATCACGTTCCACTGAAACTGGATCACCTTTTCTCTGAGGCACTGCAACAGGAACGATTTCCTCAGCCATTGTCCCTTCCTCTATGGCTTTCACAGCGCGCTGATGACTGCGATATGACCATTCATCCTGTGCTTCACGAGTAAGCTCGAACTCTTCTGCTGTTCGATTTCCGTAGTTGCCCATATGGACATTTTCAAAAGAACAAGTCAATCCATCATGGACCATCATATCTTTCACAGGAGAATCCCCCATGCGTAATCCCCATCGTGCTTTTGGCATAAAGTATGGTGCGTTGCTCATGCTTTCCATTCCGCCAGCTACGATGACCTCTTCATCTCCAAGCCGAATAAACTGATCCGCCATCGTCACACTTCTCATTCCAGATGCACACACTTTATTGATCGTTTCGGTTTTCACATCCCATGGGATTCCTGCTTCACGAGAAGCCTGACGAGATGGCAGCTGGCCTTGACCACCCTGAAGTACAGACCCCATGATGACTTCGTTCACATCTTCAGCATTGAAATTCCCACGCTTCAACGCTTCTTTAATCACAATGCCCCCAAGCTGTGCAGCCGTTAACGGAGCCAATGCCCCTCCGAATTTCCCAAAAGGTGTTCGTGCTCCTGAAACGATTACTGTTTTACGCATGTTTGATTTCCTCCCTTTATTGATAACGCTTTCAAAATTGGCGATTGAACGCTCGCTCAATTTTGCCCCATAAGGAAAGTGTACCTAAAATAGTGTACACTTTCCACAATTTTCACAATGTTTAGTTGATATTTTACAAAAAATTACGCTGTTTTTTCTTCTGTTGCTTCAAAAATGGATTTAGCTAAGATCTCAGCAATATCCATAGTACTTACATCTTCTTCAACTTCTTTTGCTTTCGTCCCGTCTGACAGCATTGTTAAACAGAATGGGCATCCGCTTGAGATCATTGTTGGTTCGACTTCTAGCGCTTGTTCTGTACGAGCGACGTTTACACGGTTACCTGATTTTTCTTCCATCCACATCATTCCGCCGCCGGCTCCACAGCACATACCGTTGGAACGATTACGTTTCATCTCAACCACTTCCACCCCAGGAATCATTTCAAGTACTTCACGAGGCGGCTGATACACTTCGTTGTAACGTCCTAAATAACAGCTATCGTGGTATGTGATGCGCTCTTTGACCACACCTTCTGGTTTCAGCAACCCTTCTTTCAACCACTTCGATAGCATTTCTGTATGGTGGTAAACTTCTGCTTCTAAGCCAAAATCCGTGTACTCATTTTTGAAAATATTGTAAGCGTGCGGGTCAATTGTAATGATTTTCTTTACATCATGCTTGTTGAACTCTTTCATGTTTTTCTCTGCAAGCTCCTGGAACAAAAATTCATTCCCCATTCGGCGAGCCGTATCACCCGAGTTTTGTTCTTTGTTACCAAGAATTGCAAACTTGATTCCCGCTTTGTTCATAAGCTTCGCAAACGCCATAGCGATTTTCTGACTGCGGTTATCGTAGGAGCCCATAGAGCTTACCCAGAATAAGTATTCAAATTCTTCGCCTGACTTTTTCAATTCTTTAACAGTTGGAATATGAACATCTTCGTCAAGGTTACGCCAATCTTCACGTTCTTTCTTCGATAGACCCCAAGGGTTCCCTTGTCGTTCGATATTCATCATTGCACGCTGACCATCAGCATCCATTTTCCCTTCTGTAAGAACTAAGTAACGACGAAGGTCAATGATTTTATCAACATGCTCATTCATTACAGGGCAAGCGTCTTCACAGTTACGGCAAGTTGTACATGCCCATAATTCCTCTTCTGTAATGACATCGCCGATAAGGCTTTTGTTCTGAACGGCATCCAAAGAGGCAGCGGCTTCATCTGACCCTTGCGAACGAGCCATCTGAGCAAGAGTGTTCCCCTCTGTACCTGAGAACGCATATTGCGGCACCCACGGTGATTGGCCGGTCACAGCAGCTCCCTTTTCGGTCAAATGATCACGAAGCTTGATAATTAGATCCATTGGAGAGAGCATTTTTCCTGAACCAGAAGCTGGACAAACATTTGTACAGCGTCCACACTCCACACATGCATAGAAGTCAATCATTTGCAGCTGATTGAAATCCTCAATTTTTCCAACTCCGAAAGATACATCCTCTTCATCCGCCTCTTCATCGATTTCAAAATCAATAGGCTTCAGTTTTCCTGGAGGCTCTTCACGACTGAGGAAAACATTCACTGGTGCAGCGAGCAAGTGAGCATGCTTGGATTGCGGCACGTACACAAGGAACGTCAATAAGATTAGTAAGTGGATCCACCACATAATGAAGAACACAGTAGCGGCGGCCGCTGGCGGAAACCACGAGAAAGCGCTTGCAATTAAGGTCGCAATGGGTTCTGTCCACGCGCCTTCATGACCGTGCCAAATCAATCCCATTCCGTTTCCGACTAGGACACTGACCATTAGTCCTCCGATAAATATAAGTACAAGACCTGCTTTAAATCCGCGTTTCAAGCGGACAAGCTTTTCAATATAACGACGATAAAATGCCCAAATAACAGCAACTAGAATCGTCAGTGTGACTAATTCTTGGAAAAATGTGAACCCTGGATACAACGGTCCTAATGGTAAATGTGAATCAGGAGCTAGTCCTTTCCAAATGAAATCAATCGCACCAAATTGCACAAGAAGAAATCCATAAAACATCATGACGTGAATAGCGCCTGATTTTTTATCTTTCAAAAGTTTTTTCTGACCAAAAACGTAAATCCATATCTTCTGCAATCGTCGTTTGATTTCCCCATCAAACTCGAATTTCTTACCCATTTTGATGTAAGCGATCCGTGTACGAACGACTCGTACAAACAGATACAACCCGTAGATCGTTACACCAAGGAACAATATCCAGTTTGCCAGTAACAACGGATTCATTTGTTCTCCCCCTCTTTATTATCATCGCGGAAAAAGCGACTCTCCTTTTTACGGATCAGAAACATGAAAATTTTCTGAATCTTATAGCTTTACTATAAATTATGAATGAGCATTCAGTCAACATGTTTTCATCTTTTTTCATGTGGTAAATTGACGGATTAGGGGAAACTATAGTGAATCTTTCTTCGAGGAGTTGAAAACGAAATGGTAATTGGCGTAGTCATTATTTTACTTATTATCTTTATTTTACTGCTCCTATTGGATTTTAAAATGGGACGAAATAACCATCAGAAGCACCCCCGCCTGATTCATAGTAAAAAAACAACCGGAAATTACGAAATTTTCTCAAACGGCAAACCCTTTTACGAGCGTCTCTTTCAGGATATCT
>NZ_JRNX01000483.1 GCF_000786645.1 Halobacillus sp. BBL2006 | reverse complement strand
AAGTAAAAAGAAAAAATATGAATTTAATAATAGACGGTTTTTAATAGGTAACTCATTATTAAGGATTCGTTTTTTTACAGGAGGAATAAGGTATAAACCCGCAATAAGTAATGGAAATAATGCTGGCAAAAGACCTTCAAGATGGAGAGTGAAAAAGTCAACCGGTTCAAATAATGTGAAATTAGGCGCTCTGAACAAAGTGACACTCAAGTAAAGAAGGATAAAGGCTGTTAATGTGAAGAGAATTCTACGGTTCACTAAAAATTTCAATTCTCTGATCAAGATGATTTCCCCTTTCAGTTGGAGATTCTAAGTCGTCCCATAATATTATGTGAGCAAATTGAAAGGTATGCAGTAGCTTATGAAAGGCCACTCACTTTGTAAGTAAGGATTAATGAAAGTAAACTTTATCAACTCTTTTATAGGTCGAGCGCATTTTAGTAAGATTATCTTAATTTCGAGTGTTCCAGAATAGGGGGCTAATCCTTAATATAGCGCAAGTTAAAATTTAGGTTCTAGTGTAGTTAATAAGGGTCTTGATAGCGATCCAAATTATGGTTGGGGGAGTGGAGAAGGAAAATCCATAATAGATAAGATGTACATATGCTATAATGGGACAAAAAGAGGAAGGGATTTTATGGGATATCCTGCAGATTTTCGGGAGCAAATTTTAGAACAACTGAAGTCGATTTTGAATGAACAACTCGCCAATGAAAAAGTACGTGTTTTCTTATTTGGTTCTTGGGCTCGACAGGAAGAAAAACGTAGCTCGGATATCGACATCGCTATCGAATCCCACTCCCCGATCTCTCCTTTTAAATGGAATAAACTGATCGAGCAAATCGAAGAGTCTACCATTCCTTACAAGGTAGATGTGGTGAATTTACATGATGCTAAAGAAGCTCTAGTTCAGCAAGTGAAAGAGGAGGGGATTTTATGGAAAGATTACGCCAACGATTAGAAGCAGCAGAAAAAGCGTTGGTTGCCTTTGAAAAGCTGGCTACCCTTAAAAACCCGAATGATGTGGAACGAGATGCAGCGATTCAACGATTTGAATTCTCTTTCGAGGCCAGTTGGAAAGCGGCAAAGCAATATTTATATGACATAGAAGGGGTGGATGCCGGCTCTCCTAAAAGTGTCATTCGCAGTTGCAGGGAGGTCAACTTGTTGGAGGATGAAGAGGCCGTTCTGGCTTTGGAAATGGTAAATGATCGTAATTTGACCGTCCATACTTATAATGAAGAAGTAGCCATTAAAATCCACAAAAACTTGACCAGGTATAATAACCTTCTCCATCAGTGGGTTGAACGAATGAATGGGAAAGTGATGGAATAGCCATTAAAAGATAAAGTCCCAGACTTTAGCAACTACTTCTAGTTTGTGAACCAATTTTAAAAATGCAGTAGCCCGAACGGTTATAGATTCATTTTCTTATAGTCTGAAATCATCTAGGTGATGTTTTTGGTGACTGGATTATGACTGGATACTGTTCATAAAGTATTAAAACTTATTGTGGTTTATAAATTAACTTTGCGATGGAAACCTTGATATAACAAGGTTCTGAGGGTCTTATTATTGTCCTATTAAATAGCCGAGTGAATGGGCGGCATGATGTGATAACGCCAAAATCCTTCCAACATAGGGTTTGCGAACAATTTGACTGGATTTTGACAGGTTATAAAAATCGTTTGCTAAATTTAAAAGCCTCTCAAGAGTTTATAAACTTTTGAGAGGCTTTTCTTTTATTCTTAAATTCGAGACAGCATATTTGGTGAGGTTGATTAAATCTCCAAGAGGATCTAGTTAAATTTTTATAAATTTTGTAAATTATGAGTGAAAATTATTAATTTTCCTATTCTTCCCTTGTGATTTCCTGCAATAGAAATCTAGAATAATAGTTGTGCCTACAACTGAGGTCATGAGAAATAGTCTAAATTTGACTACATTTTATTGAAGGAGGATTTTATGAAGTATAAAAATTTAGGAAAGAAATTGCTACCAGCAGCTGCTGCTGCTTCACTGTTATTCACCGGATTTGCGACAACTAACGCACCGGATGTTGAAGCGAAGCAAAAAGACAAAGACGAGGAAATTAAAAATATTATATTCATGGTTGGGGACGGAATGGGGCCTTCATACAATACCATGCTTCGTTATGTTAATGACGATCCATCCACGAAAAAGATGGAACCGACCGTATTTGATCCATACATGGTGGGAGCCCAGAAAACCTATTCTTGGGATCCTTATTATGACGGAGGAAAAGGCGATACCAAGGAAAATATTCCGGATTCTGCCGCAACGGCAACTTCGATGGCTTCAGGTATTAAAACATACAATGGCGCAATCGGCGTAACTCTCGAACATGAAAGAGTAAAAACAGTCCTGGAAGAAGCGAAAGAACAAGGGAAAGCTACCGGAGTTGTAGCTACCTCCCAAATCAACCACGCAACTCCTGCGGCATTTGGTTCCCATGATAAATCTCGACACAATTATAACGCGATCGCGGATGATTACTATGATGAACTGATCAATGGTGAGCACAAAATCGATGTCATGCTTGGCGGTGGAACAAGCTACTTCTTGCGGGAAGATCGTAACCTGGTCGAAGAATTCAAACAAGACGGGTATTCGTATGTAGATACAACAGAGCAAATGCTCCAGGCGGAAAATGAACAGCTTCTCGGTCTGTTTGCGCCAAAAGGAATGGCGAAAGCAATTGACCGTGATAAGGAGTCTCCATCCCTCAACCAAATGACGGAAACTGCTCTGGAGAAGCTGAAGGATGATAAAGACGGTTTCTTCCTGATGGTCGAAGGAAGCCAGATTGACTGGGCAGGCCACGACAACGATGTGGTTGCTGCCATGAGTGAAATGCGCGACTTTGCAAAATCCTTCAAGACTGCGATTGAATTTGCAAAAAATGACGAGAATACCATTGTTGTTACCACAGCTGATCACTCTACCGGTGGCTTATCTATCGGAAGCGGAGGAGAATATAACTTTAACCCAGAAGTAGTCAATGCCGCAAAGCGAACACCTGACTACATGGCCAAACAAATTGCAGAAGGAAAAGATGTAGAATCAGTACTGAATAAGTATTCTGGAATTGACCTGAGTGAAAAAGAAATCTCCTCGGTGAAGAAAGCAGCCCAGCCAAAAGAGGGTTCCATTGACGTGACAGCTGTAGATAATGCCATAGAAAATATTTACGATGTTCACTCCAAAACAGGGTGGACGACAGGTGGTCATACAGGTGTCGATGTCAACCTATACGCCTATGGGCCTAAGACTAGTGAATTCAGTGGATTAAACGAAAACAGTCAAACAGGTAAAACCCTGTTCGAACTACTAAACGCCACCAACGGCCAGCACGGTGATGATAAAGATGATAAAGGTAAGGAAGATGACGAAGATTAAGAGCAATCATTTATCTTCATCAATAGTAGGAAGAGCCCCCGTCTAGATGGGGGCTCTTCCTATCATGGGACAACAGGAGGAAAATCATGAAGCACATTTTATTGCTTTTAACAGCGTTGGTTTTACTGGCGGCCTGCTCCAATAAAGAAGAAGCGAATAAATCTGAAGAAGAAAAAGCAGACGATACCACGCAGACAGAGGAAATGAGGGAGTTGGAGGAAAAAGCAGCCTCCGATAAGAAGGAGTCAGACACGTTCATTGAAAGCCCCCAAGCCCCTGATGACAGTGGGCTGACAGAAATCGGCCAAACTCACAGGGATAAGGATGGGAAAATTGAACTGATGGCCTACGTACCGGACGACAAAACGGTCCATGTTGGACCGATGGATGTGACCATCAAAGAGGCGAAGTTAATGAATTATAATCCTTCCCCTGATTTAATTGACTTTTTCCATGGTTACACCAATCAGGAAAAAAACTTCAACTATCTTAAATTGCGCGTCGTTGTTAAAAACACATCTGATCAAAAAGTCAATTTCGCTCCTGTCTCTTATTTAGAAACCAACACGGGAGAAAAGATATCCTATAAAGACGATTTCTACATCGAAAATCTCCACGGGAGCTATCAGTCGAGGGAGGTAAGAAAAGGACAGCTAGGATTCATCATAAAAGAAACAAAACCAGAGGAACTGAAAAAGGTCAGCATCTTCACCAGTGAAGTGTTTAAGGGGGAAAAATCGACTGCCAAGGCTAAAACACTCACAATCTCCTTTAATTAAAAACATGTATTGCAGGTTGTTTTTAATAAAAGGCTTGGCTACCACCTTTAGATGACTTCGTTTATAAAGCTTAATCGATCAAGCTATATAAACGGTTGTCCGCTGTTTTTATACTGCTATGCTAGATACATCCAAGGAGGGATTTCATGCAACTTTTATCTATAACTTTAAAAATATTCTTTATACTCCATATGTTGGTAATATCCACCATCACGCCAGGATGGTTAAACCTGAATGTTTTAGCTGAGGAGAAACAAGAATCAAATCAAACGCAAGCTACTCTTCCAATCGGAAAAAAAGATCTGCCGGAAACGAGGACTACCAAACAATTGGCCAAAGGAGTTACCTATACACAAATTGCACGAGGATACCAATCAAAAAAATCTTATTATACGGTGGATGTCGCATTCTATAAAACAAAATCTCAAGCTAAAACGACTGCCAATACCTTACAAAAGAATGGTTATTCGAGCGATATTCATAAAATAAAGAACAAACATAGCCAATTTACCGATGTAAAAGAGAAGAAGATAGGATATGTCGTCCGTATAGGTGGATTTTCTGACAAGAAGAAGGCTGAAAAACTTGAAAAACAACTGAAAGACGATGGTTATGAAGAAGCTGGCGTGACTTACTCTGAGTATGATGGAACAACCAAAACGACAGGACCATGGCAATTGGATGTCGTTGAAGTTGATCCAGACCAATTTGAAGGGAAACTGACAAATAGCCTGGCGCATGGGAAAATAAAAGGGCGTGAAACTGTATCCTCCATGGCTGACAGGCTGAAGGCCATTGCAGGAATAAATGGCGGGTATTTTGTCTTTAGTAAACAAGATGGTATCCCTGGTGATCCTGCAGGAGCGTATATGATTGATGGTGATTTAGTAAGTGAAGGAGTTGGATCTCGAACAGGTTTACTCCTTTCCAATCAACAAGCTGAAATAGGAGAAGTGAAGACGACAGTGAGCGTGGAAACAGACAAGGGTGATTTGGCAAGCATTGATGGAATCAATCGTGAACCAGGATTAATTCGAAGCTGCGGAGGCTTAGATGACCAGCCTACAACAAAGCCTAAGCATGACGTTACATGTAAGGACAAAGCAGAAATTCTTCTGTATAACCAATACTTTGGGAAGACTACTCCTAAAGGCGAAGGATACGAAGTCATGTTAAACAAGGAGGGAAAGGTGATCCAAACATATTCTCAACGCGGTCATTCCTTGCCTGAAAGCGGAAGCGTTCTTTCAGCAACTGGCAAACAAGCCGATTGGTTAAAAGAGAGAGTCTCCGTTGGGGATAAGCTGAAGATAACTAAAAAGGTCTTTTTAAATGGAAAACAAGTTGATAAGGAATCACAAGTAAATCTTGTCGGTGGAGGACCTCAACTTTTAGAGAACGGACAGACGGAAATTCAAGCAGATGAAGAAGGATTCCACTGGAGTAGTGATTTCTATTATCATTTTGCCCAATACCGTCACCCTCGTACTTTTGCCGGAATCAAAGAAAACGGAAATCTCTTATTTGTAACGGTGGACGGCCGTCAACCTAAGGAAAGTATTGGACTTAGCTTTTTTGAGAGTGCAGAAGTCCTTAAATCTCTTGGAGCCGTTCAGGGAATGAATCTTGATGGTGGAGGTTCTTCTACGATGGTAGTGGAAAATCAATTAGTTAATCACCCTTCCGATAAAACAGGAGAACGTCCAGTATCAGATGGAATATTCCTAGTAGAAAATTAAAATGAGACATTTTCAAATAGCAGAAAACTATTTTAGTAGCAAGTTAGAAGGGGATACGCTTAGGGAGCATCGGATGGGATAATCCATTCGATGCTCCTTTTCTTTTTGATAGATTATTTAGCAAGTATAGTAGGTTTGTTTCAATATAAGGGGGTTGCATCCTTTCTGTAAATTATAGGCTGATGGAAGACTAATGATTCACTTTAAAGAAGACTAAATTACATCAATAAATTAAAACCTTTTGGGTATTAATCTAATGTAATTTTGTAGTAAATTCTTTCTAAAAAGGTATTTTTTGTTCTATTAACCTTTTAAAATAAGTACAGGCGATTAAAATTCGTTATTTTATTGCCTGCATATATTTTATTTTTTACAATAGGAGGGCAAGCATGCGAAAGTTGATGTTACTTATGACGGCTGTTCTTTTCATTAGCATGTTTTCAACTGTTTTTGCAGAGAACAAGAAGAACGATCAAGATTTAAGAGATTTATTTAAAGAGCTATCTCGTAGTACCAAATGGGTTAAAAAGGATCAAATTAATTTGCAGTTCGATGCTTTTCATCCCCAAGGAATGACACAAGTAGGAGACAAATTCTATATGTCTTCTGTTGAAATCATTAAAAAGCCAGAAAAGTACAATGCTCCGAAAAATGGGTATGATCGATCTGCAGGGAAAGGAATAGGTCATTTATTTGTTTTTAATAGAAAAGGTGAGTTACTGAAAGATATTAAACTTGGAGAGGGCGATATGTATCACCCAGGTGGCATTGACTTTGATGGAGAAAATATTTGGGTGCCTACTGCAGAATACCGCCCAGATAGTAAATCAATTGTGTACAAAATTGATATAGATACATTAAAAGCTAAAGAGGAATTTAGGGTTAATGATCATATTGGCGGAGTTATTCATAATGATAAAAATGGAAAAATTGTTGGCGTAAATTGGGGCTCCCGTAAATTTTACGAATGGGGGGAAAACGGTAAAGAACTAAAGGTAGAGAGTAATCCAAGTCATTACATCGATTATCAAGATTGTGAAAATATAGGAAAAGGTAAAATGGCTTGCAGCGGTATCTCTGGTTTAGAGGATCCAAATTCTAAAGGTGGAAAATATGAATTAGGCGGCTTAGCTTTACTTAACATGAAGAACTTTAGTATAGAGAATGAAGTGCCAGTCACAGAATTTTCTCCCGAAGGTCATGTGGTCACACGCAATCCTGTATTCCTGAAAAAATCAGACCAAGGTATCAAACTATTTACTGTACCTGATGACGATAAGAAAGCATCGCTTTTGATTCATGAAGCAAAGATTCCCCAAAAGTAGACAAATAGTATCTAATGTTTAATATTTGGTATTTCAACGTAAATAACAATTTAAGAGTCTACCATTCCTTACAAGGTAGATGTGGTGAATTTACATGATGCCAAAGAAGCTCTAGTCCAACGGGTGAAAGAAGAAGGGATTTTATGGAAAGATTACGCCGACGATTAGAAGCAGCAGATAAAGCGTTGGCTGCCTTTGAAAAGCTAGCTACTCTTAAAAACCCGAACGATGTGGAACGAGACGCAGCGATTCATCGATTTGAATTCTCTTTCGAGGCCAGTTGGAAAGCGGCGAAAGGGGTGCATGCCGGCTCTCCGAAGGCACCTTCTTATTCACATTAAGGTTCAAGTTCTTATAATCTGAAACTTAGGAAATGTTTTTGATGACTGGATTATGATTGGATACTGTTCATAAAGTATTAAAAATTATTGTGGTTTATAAACTAATTCTCTAACGGAGAACTTGATATAACAAGGTTAGGCAGTACTTAATATTGTCTCTTTAACTAGTCGAGTGAATAGGCGGCATGATGTAATTCATTCCCCCTCGTTCTAAAAGATGGCGAGCAAATGCTCGCCATCTTTTTTGTTCCGGAGAAGATTTTGTCTAGTGAAAAGCGGATGGTTCACCACTCTCATTACTTCATCTACGCTGTTTCTTTCGGAAGGGAGATTTCAATCTTTAGTTTAGATGTCCATGGATTGTTGAGAGAGCTTTTTATATCGTTTGTTTTATTATCAGCTTTGGGTAGTTTATAATGAGGGCAAATAATCAAAGACAGGAAGTGCCTATGAGTAAACGAAAGAATAAAGGATTTAAGAAATCTAAAAATAAACCCAACCGTTCTGAGAAACGATACGGGAAACCGAACTCATCGCGAGGTGGCCCATCCAAAGGCAAGGATAAAACAGCCAGCCATCGAGGAAGGAAAACTTTAACCGCAGAGGTGACCTGTTCAGGCCTCACGAATGAAGGAAAAGGCATTGCCGAGTGGAAGGGACAACAACTGGAAGTACCTCTTCTGTTGCCAGGTGAAAAGGCTGAGGTGACCGTTTCCCAAAAAGGACGATTTGTGAATGCAGAGTTGAAGCGGGTAGTCCATCCAGCTAAAGAAAGGGTCGATCCCCCGTGTCCATACTACTATGAGTGCGGGGGATGTCAGCTCCAGCATATGAGTAACCAGGCGCAATCTCGTTGTAAGCAGGATACCATAGATGAACTGATGAAGCCGTTTGGAAAGCCGGAAACCATTTTGACGATGGATCATCCCTATGATTACAGGAACAAAAGCCATACGACATTCGGACTGAACCAAAACCGTCAAGTCATTGGCGGGCTGTACGCTCAGAACACACATGAGATCATCCCAATGGATCGGTGTCTCATTCATGATCCGAAAGCGGACGAAATCGTGCAGTCCATTAAGGACTACATGAAGAACTCGAAAATGCAGCCGTATAACGAAGACACCGGACGAGGGTTCTTGCGGCACGTGCTGATCAAAGTCGGTAAGGTCAGCGGGGAAATTATGGTGGTGCTGGTCGCAGCATCCTCTGAGTTTAAGGGCAAAAACAATTTTGTGAAAGCTCTACGAAAAGCTCACCCAGAAATTACGACGATGCTGCTGAATGTGAACAAACGGGACACCAGCGTGGTTCTTGGCAATCAGGAGAAAGTACTGTTCGGCAAGGGAACGATCACAGACACTTTGTGCGGACTGAAGTTCGAGATTTCGGCGAAGTCCTTCTATCAAATCAACCCGGTCCAGACGGAGAAGTTGTATGGAAAGGCAATTGAAATGACCGAGCTGACTGGAGAGGAAACCGTGATCGATGCCTACTGCGGGATTGGGACGATTGGTCTCGTTGCCAGCCAGAAAGCCGGAAAAGTAATTGGCGTAGAGCTGAATAAGGATGCGGTCCGTGACGCGATCCAAAATTCAAAACGAAACGGCGTGAAAAATGCACGGTTCTATCAAGGTGACGCTGGGGAATTCATGGTAGAGATGGCAGCGCGTGGTGAGAAAGCCGATGTGGTAATTATGGATCCGCCGAGAAGCGGGAGTGACGAAGCGTTTTTATCAAGCGTCGTAAAGCTTCAGCCGAAACGGGTCGTTTATGTGTCTTGTAACCCGGAAACGCAGGCGCGGGATCTAGAGTACCTGGTGAAGAATGGGTATGAGGTAGAAGAAATTCAGCCGGTGGATATGTTTCCGCAGACTTATCATGTAGAATCAGTTGCGAAATTAGTGCTGAAAGAAAACTAAGAGGTGTAATATTTATAAATATCTTCTTTAATTGCTTTAAGAAGGGCCTTATTGGTTGCAGTATTTGTTAACCTGTGTTTTCCTTACATTCCCTCCATTCGTACTAAAGCTAATAAATTATAAAGAGGCTGAGACAATTGTTTTAGCCAATTCTAAAATCCGAATGATGGTGAGATTCTTATGATAAGATTTCAACATCATTCGGATTTTTTATGATTAGCGCAACATGTCCAATTCACGCCATTACTTCGGACACGTGCTGTTCCCGGAGGAGTCTACGCATTCTGTCTCCTCTGATGAAAACTGCATGTTATACCATTCCAGCGTAGGAGATACACGGATACTTCTGCGGGAGGAAGGCAGCGGTGAGACCCCACAGTGCTTAGCGAAGCCACTGAAGAAGTGTTGTATTAACAGAAAGGTAGAAGTTCACC
>NZ_JRNX01000482.1 GCF_000786645.1 Halobacillus sp. BBL2006 | reverse complement strand
ATGGTGAGAGCATGATATAGAGCGCTTTATGCTTATAGCACTGTGATAGTGGAAGACAATCCTTCTGGTAAAGGGGTTCGTTTCTCACATGCATCACTTGGGGTGGTTGGAAAGCTGCGAGACTCCCGCGGGAATGGATGGGCTGGCGTGACCCCGCAGGACGGAGTCCGAGGAGGCTTGCCGTCATCCCCGCAGGAAGCGAGCTGCTTCCCAACCACCTCTGACTCTAAATACAGCAACGAATCCCGAATATCTCGAAATCGAGTCTTACAGAATCCTGCACGATTGCTGAATAACTTTATCATAACCTTCAAAGTATTCCCGAAATAATTTAGTATATTGTAGTAATTTATATAAAGGAGTGGGTTAGATGTTTCCAGCTAAATTGAACAAAGGTGATGAAATCCGAGTCATATCCCCTGCCGAAAGCCTAACCATGATTGCTGAAGATCAAAGAGAGCTTGCGGTAGAAAGATTAAAGAAACTGGGGGTAGACGTCACTTTCAGTACATACTCAGACACAGATAAAGGCACGTTGTCTACACCGATTGAAGAAAGAATTTCAGACATCCATGAGGCTTTCCGCGACCCAAAAGTAAAAATGATTCTTACCACAATCGGAGGCTTCGACAGCAATCAGCTCCTCCGTTACATCGATTATGACTTAATTAAAGAAAACCCGAAGATCTTTTGTGGATTTTCGGATATCACCGCCCTATCTAACGCCTTTTATAGGAAAACAGGTCTAGTAACGTATAGCGGTCCCCACTTTTCAACGTTCGGTATGAAAAAGGGAATCTCTTATACTTGGGAGTACTTCGAAAAAATATTTACCCAAAGCGCGCCGATTTCTGTCCTTCCTGCAGAAGATTGGAGTGACGATACCTGGTTCCTTGATCAGGAAAACCGAAATTTCTATAAGAACAAAGGTTATGAAATGATCAGCCCTGGAGAAGCAAGCGGACGAACTTTAGGCGGCAATTTATGTACACTCAATCTTCTTCATGGTACTGAATATATGCCACCTCTCGAAGGTGCTATCCTGTTCCTTGAAGATGACGAAATGACCATTCCTCAAACGTTTGACAGGGATCTGCAATCCCTTATTCACCAACCCGGCTTTGAAAAAGTGAAAGGACTTGTCATCGGACGTTTCCAAAAAGAGTCTAGCATGACGATGAGTCTGCTTAAGGAAATCATCCTTTCGAAAGAGGAACTGCGCCACATCCCTGTAATTGCTCAAGCCAGCTTTGGACATACAACTCCTCGATTCACCTTTCCTATTGGAGGCGAGGCAAAAATTCGTGCCGAGAAAAGCAACACAGTAATCGAAATCGTCAAACACTGAGATATAAATAAGGACGGGGGCTGCCCGTCCTTACTGTTTCTCTACAAGATCGTAAAGCTTATACACTTTTCCGTTCTCAATATCATCCGGTTGATTAATGAGATCCATTAAGACAGCCGCTACTTCCTCAGGGGAGCGTAATTTCCCCTCTTCTTTCAACTGCTTGAACTTATCCACTTCAGCAAACTGTTCTGCAGAAGACGAACGAATTTCTCCTTGCATGTCGGTATCTATGACACCAGGACTATAGGCCAAGACTTTATGACCGTTTCCTTCCTGTTCCAGAGCCAATGTCTCAGTAAATCGATTGATGGCTGCTTTTGTAGTGCTGTATGTACTCCATCCATGGACGGATCGTTCAGCAGCACCTGAGGTAATGTTGATCACAAACGTACGGATTTCTTTTTGATTGGCTTCCTTAATAAGACGATTGATGATTAACACTGGTGCCGTCAAGTTAACCTGTATATGTTTTTGGACAGCATCAGCATCCAGATTCCCTATTGTATCAATCGGTTCAATGACACCGGCATTATTCACAAGATAGACGTAATGGGTGTCCTCGTTAAAAGCGATATCCATAATACGATCAAGGCCTTCGTCCAGTTGTGATGAATCACTTAAATCACAGCTGACATGAAAATAATCTACTTTCCTTTCTTCTGCTTTCTTCTTCAATTTTTCGTTTTCACTCCGAGAAACAGCGATGATGTTTACGTTTTTTTCAATCATTTGTTCTGCAATGGCTTCACCTAACCCTCTTGAAGATCCTGTTACAATCGCATATTGCATTTGACTTCCTCCTTTTTCTTATCTTTTTGTCTTTTTCC
>NZ_JRNX01000481.1 GCF_000786645.1 Halobacillus sp. BBL2006 | reverse complement strand
GATTGAGGGAACGCAAGCGGGCTTGTGAAAATTTCTGCACTCGTTTTAAACGAAGATAAGATCATTAATAGAATAGGATAGATGCTGATCGATGCGACTAAAAATGCGAATACATAATAAAAAGGTTTGGACCAGATGGTGTGTTTCACGCTATCCCTCCTACATATCGACTTGTTTTTTCTGCATGTACTTTAAATAAAGGGCTGTAAAGAACGCAATAAAAATGAACAATACGACAGCAAGTGCTGAACCTAACCCAACAGCCGTCGTTGATCCTCCAGCCGATCCACCGAACGCTAATCGGTAAAAATAGACGGCTAATGTATCGGTAGAATGATAAGGTTCTCCCTGCGATCCCTGCATTGCATACACGAGTTCAAACGCCTCGAAGGATTGAATAAAGGTGAGAACGGTCATGATCATGATCGAAGGAACCATTAAAGGAATGATAATCCTTCGAATCATCGATAACCCATTGGCCCCATCAAGCTTACCTGCTTCGAGCAATTCTTTCGGAATCGATTGGAACCCTGCTAGAAAAATTAACACTCCAAATCCGAGACCATACCAGCAGTTTACGAGAATAATAGCGATTAAAGCTGTATCCGGGTCCCCCAGCCATGCTTTCTGCAAGGCTTCTAACCCAAACTTCTCGAGAATGACGTTGAGCGCACCATAGTTCGGATTCAGAATCAGCTTCCAGAGAAATCCTACGACAATGACGGATAACAACCGGGGCAGGAAATAAGCAATTTTTAGAAATTGCGAACCGCGAACCTTTTTATAAATCACATAAGCAAGAAGAAAAGCGAGACCATTCTGGAAAACCATCTGCAGCGCAAAATATAAAATATTATGTCCGAATGCATTCCAAAAAAGTCCTGAAAAAGGCTCAAGTGTAAAGAGGTCCTTGAAATTTTTCAGTCCTACAAATTCCCCTCTCACGATGCCTTTCCAATCGAAGAAGCTGTAAGTGAGTGCGGCGAACAACGGATAGACGATGAACAACCCGTAAATGATCAAGGCGGGGATAGGGAAAAGGTGGATGGTCCACCTTTTCCAGTTCCTCTGTTTCTTAGCTTGAACTGCTGTATGAGCTGCTGTTCTCATACTTTCCGCCCCTTGTGTCTTATTGGAATGGCTCATACCAGGATGCCGCGCTTTCTTGTACAGCCTTCGCAACTTCTTCAGGTGTACGTTCGCCAAGGTACATGCCCTGAAGTTCTGTTTCGATCGTGGCTTTAGTAGAAGGGTTGCCTCCTGCAAAATAAACAAGCATCATATAAGGTGTTGACATTTCCTCAACCGCTTGACTAAGATCATTGACTAGCTGATCTTCTGACTCAATCCCTGGAATGGCGCTAATCATCTTAAATTCTTCCGTAAACAGCTTGCCGAACTCCTCTGTAGTCATAAACTGAACAAATTTCTTCGCTGCCTCTTTATGCTCGGAATTAGCATTTACCGCGTAGGATCCATCCACCCATGTCGTAATTGTCGGTTCTTTACCAACTGCTGACGGCATCGGGAAGAAACCAAGTTCAAGGTCTGGGTTCATCTCACGAAGGACTTCGATCTCCCAGCTTCCAAGCGGAAACATCGCCGCATCGCCTGTAAAGAACATCGTTCGGATATCTTCCATTCCTAACCCTTCATAGTTCTCAGGGAAGTACTTTTTCAGTTCGTCCATCGCATCTATTGAACTTTGAAACTCTTCACTTGTAAAATCTTTTTCACCGGCTGTAATCTTATCTACAAATTCATTGCCTCCATAATGCGCAGGTCCAATGATCCCGTGTGATAGAGAAAGCAGCCAGCTTTCTTTCGTACCGAGGGAAATCGGTGTATATCCTTCCTTCTTCAGCGTCTCATTTAAGGAGATAAACTCATCCCATGTTTTTGGCTCCTCTAAGCTAAGTTCTTCAAAGATTTTTTTGTTGTAGAACATTTGTGTTGTACTGATGTTTAACGGAACGCCATACTGTTTTCCATCTGAACCTTTGGATGCAGCTAACGTATCTTCAGAATATTGATCCAACCCCTCTAAATCGTCCAGAGGCTCAAGATAGCCAGCATCGGCAAGCTCAATGCCTGGTGCATAGGGACGCAAGTGAATAATATCCGGTCCCTCACCGCTTTTTAGTGCGGTATTTAATATCGTGTTGTATTCCGTGTTCTTAGAAGGAGCAAATTCGACTTTAATATCCGGGTTTTCTTCCTGGAACTTATCAATCACTTTCTGATAACTTGCTTTGTCTTCCGTCCTCCAGCTGCCAATCGTCAGAGTGACACCGTCTTCACTTGCCTCTGAATCTCCTGAAGCATCCCCGCTGCTATCTGAACTACATCCCGATAGGACAAGAATAAAAGCTAAAAACCCAACGAACGTAAACGCTTTCAATATTTTCATCAATAAAATCCCCCTTAAATAAAAGATGAATGAATCAGTGAATGCAGATGTGGTCGAATACGATTCATTTGATGCTTCCTTCCGTAATGCACCATATTCGTTAAAAAGGTGACGACTAGCTTTTCCTTCGGATCGATCCAAAGGCTCGTTCCTGTAAATCCCGTGTGGCCAAAACTTCCTTCTGACCACCTCCTTCCGCAGGAAAGCTCTGCTCCTCGACCGCTCCATACTTCAAAACCAAGTCCTCGGTTCTGTTCCTGATGCGCCGTCGCTTGCTTTATTCGAGAAGTGGACAGCACACCTTGGTCGTCAGGGTTAAGAAAATAGTGACCAAATCTCCCTACTTCAGACGCTGTTCCGAACAAACCTGCATGCCCGCTCATTCCACGAAGAATAAAGGCTTTTTCATCATGGACTTCGCCTTGGATGTATCGATTTTGAAACCATTCAGTTGAAGCAGCACGATCAGGTTCCTTTGGGTTGAACGTCGTATCTGTCATCCCCCAGGGTGTATAAAGATAGTCTTTTGTAAAAGCATCAAGAGACAAGCCCGTGATTTTTTCTACAATTTTGCCTAGTAAGATCATGCCTAGGTCACTGTATTGCACCTGTTTCCCAGAGGGATGGAGTAACTCCAGTTTCATGATCTCTAGCAAGAGATCTCTCTGCTCGCCCCGCTTAACCTGTTTCAAATCAGCGGGGAGTCCCGAAGTATGGGTAAGCGCGTGCTTAATTTTAACATCAGGATGTTTGAATTCTGGGATGTATGTTTGTACGGAGTGGTCCAATTCAAGCTGTCTATTTTCGACCAGCCATAGAATGGATGGAAGTGTCGCCATCACTTTTGTGAGGGAGGCCAAGTCAAATAGGGTGTGCTTGGTGATGAGACAGGCGTTCTGCTCACGGTCGATATATCCTCCGTAAGCGTTGTGAAATACAGTTTCGCCATTATGCTGAACATGAAGGACAGCACCCGGGAGTTCATGGTTCTTTACGAGATCGCGCAAGTATTGGTCAAACATGTTTTTTCAAGTCCTCGACAGCTTTTCGTGTTCGCTCAAGGGCAGCTACGCTTTCTTCGTAGTTTCTGCTTGTCATGCCCACATACAATATATCAATTACGTTCAGCTGTGAGATTCGCGAGCTCATGGCACCGCTTCGAATGCTTTTTTCCAAAGAGCTTGTAAAAAGCTTTATGTCAGCTAATTCAGACACAGGATTACTACCGTATTTCGTTAAGGTAATGACCTTTGCCCCATTATCCTTCGCGACCTTAAGGGAATGGATAATATCTTTCGTCTGACCAGAATAAGAAATTCCAAAGACAACATCTGACTCTTCAAGATTGGCGCTGATTGTTCCCTGGGTATCATAATCCACAGCCGCCTCACACCAGCGATTTATCCTTGAAAGCTTCTGTTTGAAATCCTGGGCAATTAACCCGGATGCACCGATCCCGTAAAGAGCTATTTTTCTAGCGGAGCCTAGAGCGATGATGGCTTTTTCCACTTCTTCCTTTGATAAGACGGAGATGGTGTCATTAATGGATTGAATATTATTGTTGGACACATTAGCGATAAACGAATCTACTGAGCCGTCGATGGAAATTTCCTGGTAAGAATGATTAGAGGACGAAGACTTTGTAGCCAGATCTCCGGCGATGCGTAATTTCAACTCTTGGAATCCTTTGTAGTTAAGGGTCCGCGCTAATCGAATAATCGTCGCTTCGCTCACCTCTGTTCGCTGGGAAAGTTTCTGAATGGATAAGTTGAGCACTTCTTCTGGAAAATTTATTATGTATTCGGCTACTTTTCGTTCAGAAGGTTTTAGTGAAGTGATCGCTTCTTGAATACTGATCAATCCCCCGTTCATTTACTGCCTCCTTTCTTTTAAGTAAGTTTATTCTAGTGTATCAAGTTTTATTTAATAATCAAGGAGTATTTATGAAGCTTTACTACATAAATACAAAATAACACCCGCAACTCTTTATTTGTCGCGGGTGTTGAAGCATTAATAAAGTAAATAATTTTCTCTTAATTCTTTGAATTCATTTAAATCTTCCTGCCACTGAGCTTGAATTTCTTCCACACTTTGCCCTTCTTCAATCGCTTCACGAATCCATCCGTTCCCGACT
>NZ_JRNX01000480.1 GCF_000786645.1 Halobacillus sp. BBL2006 | reverse complement strand
ATCCATCAGTTTGCTGAAGAACAAACGCCTGGTGGCGCTAAACCGATGGTAGAAGCAGGGTGTCTGGAAGATGTGGATGTCGTATTCGGCACCCACCTTTGGTCCACTTTTCCTGAAGGAAACATCTTTATCAAGGATGGGCCACTGATGGCTGCTTCCGACCGTTTTCAAATTAGAATTAACGGTAAAGGCGGTCACGGAGCTCTCCCTCAGGAGACAAGAGATCCAATCGTTTGTGGCTCGGCCATTGTCCAAGGTCTGCAGCAGATTGTCAGCCGCAATGTTGACCCCCTTGAATCGGCTGTTCTCTCCTTTGGGGCTTTTGAATCCGGCGGTCCTTTTAATGTCATTCCGGATACGGCACAGATCACAGGTACAGTGCGTACTTTTTCTACAGACGTACAGGCAACGGTCAAGGAACGAATGAAGGAAATCGTCAGCCATATTGGAAAAGCTCACGGAATGGAAGGCATATTGGACTATAATGACGGCTATCCATCCTTGATTAATCATGAAAAAGAAACGACCCAGGTCCAAGAAGCAGCAACAGAATTGTACGGACAAGAACATTGCTTAGATATGAATCCAATGATGGGCGGAGAAGATTTCGCCTATTACTTACAGCATAAGCCCGGCGCATTCTTTTTTACAGGGGCAGGCCACACGGAAGCCTATCCGCATCATCATCCCCATTTCGATATTGAAGAAAAAGCCATGCTTCAGGCAAGTCAAATGTTCATCAAATTAATAGAAATAAGTAATAAGGAGGGAAGCTCCCATGGATAACCGAGTGAAAGATTGGAAAGAGGAATATACCTCTCTTCCCCGCCACCAGCACCTGCCCATCGATCGATTTGTAGAATACTTTAACGCCGTGAACAGCATTGGCGTAACAGAAGTTGGAGGAAACAGCCGCTTCCCTTATACAAAAGAATATAGAGAAGCTGTTGAGTGTATAAAAGGCTGGATGAAAGAAATCGGCATGACTGTAAGCGAAGACGCCATCGGGAATGTGTACGGAAAGATCAAAGGAATTCATACGCACAAGAGCTTAATGATCGGCTCGCATATTGATACGGTTCCAGATGGCGGAATGTTTGACGGCTTGTTAGGTGTGCTCTCAGCACTGACAGCTGTCGAAGCGTTTGTCGAGCAAAATGGTATGCCGAAGTGGTCCATTGAGGTTGCCGCTTTTGTTGATGAAGAAGGCTCCCGGTTCAACCACGGTCTATTTGGAAGCCGGACAATGATCGGAGAAATCAGCGAAGATACCATCCACCACTATTATGACGATGATGGGATAACCATGGCAGAAGCGATGAAAGCCGATGGGCTAAATCCCGAACAATTCAAGAGTGTAAAAAGAGATATGGATCAGCTGATTGGATATTTGGAATTGCATATCGAGCAAGGAATTGTTTTGGAGGAAAACAACCAGCAAATCGGTGTCGTTGATGGGATCGCCGGACCCGCTAGAGAAACATTTACGTTTATCGGAAGTGCTAACCATGCCGGAAACACTCCAATGAATATGAGGAAAGACGCATTGATCGGAGCAAGTCAGTTTATCTCAGCGATTGAAGATATGCCCGGGAAATTCAGTGAAACGGCTGTAGCGACGGTAGGGAAAATCATCAATCATCCGAACGGCACGAACGTTATTCCAGGGAAAACAGAGGTTACCGTAGACATTAGAGACGTAGAGGAAGATGTGAGAGAAAAACTGATTGAGGAAATCAAAGCAAAAGCTAAGACGATTGCAGACCATAGAGATTTGAGTCTTGAAATCACGAAAGGTATCCGCGTCCAGCCTGTCAAAATGGATACACACATGACCGAGATGATTGAACAATCATCGCAAGATTTACATTTATCCTATCGGAGAATGCCAAGCGGTGCTGGCCATGATGCTATGCTTGTCGGGAAAAAGGTCCCAGCTGGAATGATCTTTGTCCCAAGTCGTAATGGAAAAAGCCATACTCCAGAGGAATGGACTTCTATGAGTGATTGTCTGAATGGGATATTGGTTCTTGAAAGAACGCTGGGAAAAATCTTATCCGCTTATAAAGAATAGCAAAAAGAGGTTGTCGTCCTGCAACCTCTTTTCTATTTATATACTGTGAGTATTGGATGTGGTTTAGGAAGCGTACCCCTATTAGATATGAGTTTCCCCAACTACTGGATCACGATCTTCATTTAAAAAGAAATTGTATACGTTTTTCCTTTTTCTACAGACTTTTCTCCTTGAAAAACATCACTCGACTGAACCTTGATCTGTTCAAGATTTTCCGGGTCTGTTTCTTCTAAAATAAATCCGAGCTGTCCCTTACGAATCTCCCCCGGTTCATAGTCTCCGTGCAGTTCTTCCAAATAAAAGTCATCATTAATGCCCTTTTTCTCCCCTGTATTCGTTTCTAAGTGAGACACCGGAGCGAAGTTGAGCTTTTGATCGTACGTGTTTTCAACGGTCACCCTCAGCTTCACGTAGTTGAAGCTACCTTCCTCATGGGTAAATCCATGAAAAAAATCGATCATGTCTGGCGAGGGTTTATAGTGCATATATTTCGCCTCATGAATCGTGAGCTTTATCGGTCCCACCTCGACCTGCTGCTCATCCGGCGCATAGGCGAGCAATTTGATTTTTCCATCTGGATCACTGTACGTAGCTCCGATTTCGGTGAGCTTGCTGTCATCGGGTGCCTGAGGACTTTCAATGAAGGTATCTTCTTTCGCTTCAGTGGTCGTTTCCGTTTGTTCTGTTACGGAATTGTTGTTTTCTTCTTCCTGCACTTTTTCCTCCTCGGATTTTTCTGTCGTAGCGTTGCCGTTGTCCATGCAGCCTGTCAAAAACAAGGCCATTAAAAAAAGCATTCCGATCCGCTTCATGCTTGATCCTCCCTATGTAAAGAAACGAGCCCCTGGACATCCAGAGGCTCCTTTTCTTCTATCAATGATGTCCTTTACCCTTGCCATGATCATCGTCTTCGTCGTGACCTTTGCGATCAGCTTTCAGCAGTTCAAAAAGCTTCTGGCCAGTGGCACTATTTTCATTCGAGCCAATGAACTCCATCTTCTGAGGGCCATACGCATAGACGTTTACATCTACCCCTGTATGACCGCCTGTCGTCCAGCCTGTACCTGAACGGATATCATAAATATGTTCGATGGCGTTATCGACTTCTGTAGCATTAATCTCACCCTCTGTTGGCTGAGCGGCATCTTTCACTGATTGAACCTCTTCTGACGTCAGTTCCAGTCCGCTGTAGGCGTTTAGCACTTCTTCAACATCTTCACCTTCAGCAATTTGGGCTGCCATATAGTCCGGTGTGCGTTTCGCTGCATCCACCACTTCAGGATTGAAGATGTAATCCCCATCACGTCCAATCGACATGCCGCCTGTGGAGTGGTCGGCTGTCGTCACGACAATCGTGTGCTTATCTTTTTTCGCAAACTCGATCGCTTCCTGGAAGGCTTTCTCGAAGTCTCTCATTTCACTCATCGCGGCAACAACATCATTGTCATGACCCGCCCAGTCGATCTGGCTTCCTTCAACCATGAGGAAAAATCCGTCTTTGTCATCGTGGAGTTTATCGAGTGCCGTTGTCGTCATTTCGCTAAGAGAAGGTGTCTCATCACTACGGTCGATCGCTTTATCCATTCCTTTTGGTGCAAAAAGACCGAGCAGTTGATCGCTCTCACTTGAAAGCATCTCGTCTTTTGTCGTCGCATAGTCATAGCCGTCCTGTTTGAAGGCGTCTACGAGATTACGATCGTCACGTTCAAAGTAGCTCGTCCCGCCGCCAAGCATGACGTCAACTTTGTGCTTGCCATTGACCATTTCATCATAATAATCATCAGCGATGTCATTGTAATTGTTTCTCGAAACATCGTGAGCACCGAAAGCAGCCGGAGTCGCATGGTTAATCTGAGAAGTCGAAACAAGTCCTGTTGACATCCCTTGGGATTTGGCTTCTTCAAGAATCGTTTCTGTTTCTTCTTGCTCTAAATCAACACCGATCGCCCCATTATACGTCTTGATTCCAGAAGCCATGGAGGTTGCGGTGGCGGCTGAATCAGGAATATTCTCCTTGACGTCCCCTTCGCCGCCGTCAAAGTAAGGATCCCAGGAATATGTACGCTGCATGCCAACTTGATATGGATCGAAGGCAGTGGGTTCCATCTTTTTCGTCGAAGGATCATCATTCATATAGCGGAGCATTGTCGTGTAAGCAGGCCCCATGCCATCCCCGACCATGAAAATGACATTCTTCACTTCTGCATGATTCTTCTTGTCCGGTTTCGCATCGGCCTTAGGAGCGTAAGTCGTCGCCACTCCCCCAATCACCAGGGAACTGATGGCCGCAATGGTAAAAAGCTTTTTCTTAACCAATCGTTTGAACATAATAAACCTCCTCTAAAATAGATAAAAAGTAACCTTATCTATCATTCTAGAAGGTTACTACGAGAGGGACAACAGGGCATTCTATTTATTTCCATTGATTGATAAAGTTGGGATAGTGAGGGAAGTCGCAGGTACCTCCCTACTCATAAAGAATCCTGTAATACTTTCGAATCATTTTAGTAGGAAAATTTCACAGAAATGGAGAAGCCATCAGACCGCACTAGAAGGGGAAATCGATCGACATGAATCGTTAAGACCTGACAAAAAATTTTCATAATAGCGTTTTCAAACGAAAGATTTTGTAATAGAATACTTGTATACAAGTACACTGAATCAATAAAAGAAGGTGAATCGATGACAGATTCTCAAGAATTTTTATATCCTACCAAGTGGTTAAATAAAGCCTCCACAGGTGAACGAGTCGCATGTGAACTTCGAATGCGAATTATTTCAGGCACAATTGAAAGCGGTTCAATAATTACGGAAAATCAATTGGCTGCTGAGTTTGGTGTCAGTCGTTCCCCGATCCGTGAAGCGTTAAAGTTACTCGCATCCGAGCATATCATCCGCTTAGAACGGATGGGCGCGGTTGTCCTTGGCTTAACGGATAAGGAGTTAGAAGAAATTTATGATGTCCGCTTACTTATCGAAACGTTTGTTTTCGAACGTTTGGTCAAGATGGATACGAAAGAGTTAGTCAAAGAACTCAGCAAGACATTAGAAATGATGCGAATCGCCATCAAGTATGAAGATGCGGAAGACTTTTCGTTCCACGATGTATTGTTCCATGAAACGATCATTCATTCCATCGATCATTCCAGGATTTCGATGATCTGGAACAACTTAAAACCGACGATGGAAAGCCGTATTTTACTGTCGATGAGAAAGCGGTTTAAGGATGATCTCGAAGATCTGACGAGAATCGTAAACAACCACGAGCTTTACATCGATGCGATCAGCAAGAAAGACCGCGAGCTGATGATCAAGTCCCTGCATCTGAACTTCGATGATGTACAGGAAAAAGTCGAGGACTTGTGGAACTCCCAGCAGACATTTTCAAAAGGGATAGAAAAAGAATAAGTTAGAAATTGCAGTTGGAATCGATACCAGATACGCCTAGCTAGAAGCTAAAAACCACGAGAAGAATTTTGGAGGGATCACCATGCCTTTAGTCATAGTAGCAATTGGAATTGTCGCCCTGTTAGTTTTAATCATGGGGCTTAAACTGAATACATTCATTTCATTAATCATCGTTTCCTTTGGTGTCGCCTTAATGCTTGGCATGCCAATGGGCGAAGTCATCGACACAATTGAAGCCGGACTCGGCGGCACGCTCGGTCACCTGGCGCTCATCTTCGGACTTGGCGCGATGTTAGGAAAACTGATTACGGATTCCGGCGGAGCCCAGCGCATCGCCATGACCCTTGTGAACAAATTCGGAGAGAAAAATATTCAATGGGCGGTTGTCGTCGCATCCTTTATTATCGGGATTGCGCTGTTCTTTGAAGTCGGACTAGTTTTATTGATTCCTATCGTTTTTGCGATGTCGAAAGAATTGAAAGTATCGATCTTG
>NZ_JRNX01000479.1 GCF_000786645.1 Halobacillus sp. BBL2006 | reverse complement strand
ATTCCAACCACGAAGTATCTAACAAAAAGCGCTCTGAGCTGTTTTCCCTCAAAGCGCTTTTTATGTTCATTGAATTGTTTCATGACTCTTAAATTTACTAACTTTTTGCCGGTTTTCTTCTTCTAGAAATTCTGCAAAGATGTTCATAGAGTACAAGGGGTCATTCGTAACGGAATCGATATACTTTTTTCGGCTTGACTCGTATACGAACTCCGTCTTCTCGATTCTCTCTTTTATATGTCGAACACTCGATTTTTGAATTTCGCTCCAAAGAAATTTAACTTCCTTCTGAAGAGCCATTCCGAAAGCTCCCACCACACTGAAAAAAGTGAGAGGAATAAAGTAAAGGGTATTAAAGTCCACACTAAGTATCAAGCCGAGGATATTAAAGAGAGCTAGCGAGATAGCGATGAAAGAAATCAAAGAATACTTTCTGATTTTACGATAAAGAGGCTTTGTATTTTTTTCTAACTCTTTAAATTCCTCTACAATATAATCCGGTAAATGCTTTGTTTTCCTTCTCATGTTCTCACTCCTTTGTTTAATAGACATCCCACGAGAGTTTCTTTCCCCCTATCCATTTCCATAAAAAAAGTAACCTATACTACATTTGAACAAAACTCTCGACATAGAAAAAGCACAACTCTAGTTAAAGAATTGTGCCAATGCCCACGTATTTAAACTTACCACTAAGATGGTTTTACTCCACTACTTTGCAACCTCAAAAGAGATTCCTTTAATAAATTAACGGTTGAACCTAAGTGCCACACCTGCGACTCTTCCAAACACTAGAGGACCACCCATTAAGAGGGCACTTGTAGAGGTTGTGACTGCAATTACTTTCTGACTTAATCGAAGACTTATTTTGAACGTGATGATCACTTAATTAACACGCTATTTTTCTGACCTGCATTCTATCCTTGCATGTAAATGCCTAACAATCGTAAGCACAAAAAAGAGGCTGGGACATAAGTAAAGTAGCGGTGGAAAAAAACGAACATTGAAAACTTGTATGAAATAAACTCAGATTCTTAGCGTAGACAAAACACAGAGACTCCTACGGGAACAGCGCGAGCTGAAGATCCCGCAGGAA
>NZ_JRNX01000478.1 GCF_000786645.1 Halobacillus sp. BBL2006 | reverse complement strand
TCCCTATAACGGCGGGAGATGTTCGGAATGACCCCTTCAAAATAGATTTCATTTTCTCTTACTTTTCCAAAGTCGTTCTCATAGCGAAAATATACTTTTTCATCTCCGCTTCCATAGAGGACTCTCTCCATCTGTTCTTTAGGCAAGTCCTTGATCGGCTTATTCATATCGATTCCGTAATGATCGGCGACGCTCTTCAATAATTGGGGATAATACTGTGAGCTTGTCGGTTCCCATGGGGCAATGGCGTGATCCTTCAACGAAAGATTCCAATCAGGGATGACCAGATCAATATCCACTTCAAGCTGCGTACCCAACCCATCACAGCGGCTGCATGCGCCGTATGGACTGTTGAATGAGAACATACGAGGTTCAAGTTCACTTACAGAAAAGCCGCAAATCGGGCAAGCATGGTGCTCACTGAACATCAGCTCTTCATCATCAATAACGTCAACGATCGTATGTCCGCCACCAAGATTCAGGGCTGTTTCGATCGAATCAGATAAACGGCCTTCTACACCATCTTTAACGACAATTCGGTCTACAACCACTTCAATCGAGTGCTTTTTATTTTTATCAAGATTTATTTCCTCGGAAATCTCACGCATCTCTCCATCGACACGCAACCGAATATACCCTTCTTTTTGAAGCTGCTGGAATACCTTCACATGCTCGCCTTTACGTCCTGAAACGACAGGAGCGAGAATTTGAAGTTTTGTGCGCTCAGGGTATTCCATCACACGGTCCACCATTTGCTGGACAGTCTGTGAACTGATCTCAACTCCGTGTTTCGGACAAGTCGGACGTCCGATCCGGGCAAAGAGCAGGCGTAAATAGTCATAAATCTCTGTGACTGTTCCTACGGTCGATCTCGGGTTACGGCTCGTTGTTTTCTGGTCAATGGAAATAGCAGGTGATAAACCTTCTATCGAATCAACATCCGGCTTGTCCATCTGACCTAAAAACTGGCGGGCATAGGCACTTAGCGATTCGACATATCGACGCTGTCCTTCTGCGTAGATCGTGTCGAACGCTAATGATGATTTTCCTGACCCGGACAAACCTGTCATAACTACGAGCTTATTTTTCGGAATATCAATATCGATATTCTTTAAATTATGGGCTCGTGCTCCTTTGATACTGATATGCTTACTGGCCATTGTACAATCATCCCTCCGCTTTTAATTCCAATAAAACATCTCGTAATTCGGCCGCTCGTTCGAAATCGAGATCGCGGGCCGCTTGTTTCATTTCGGTTTCTAAATTGTCGATCATTTCCTGACGCTCTTTCTTTGTCATTTCGGAAGGCTTCTTCGTAGCTTCATAATTGCCTTCTTCTTCAGCAACAGCTGTTGCTTTAATAACGTCTCTGACTTCCTTCTTAATGGTAGTCGGTGTAATGCCGTGTTCTTCATTATAAGCAATCTGCTTTTCACGACGTCTGTACGTTTCATCAATCGCGAACTGCATGGATTTTGTCATTTTATCAGCATACATGATCACACGTCCGTTCTCATTACGTGCAGCTCGTCCAATCGTCTGGATAAGAGAACGATCAGAACGTAGGAACCCTTCTTTATCAGCATCTAAAATAGATACTAAGGACACTTCTGGAATGTCGAGGCCTTCCCTCAGTAAGTTGATTCCGACAAGCACATCGTATTTGCCGACACGAAGGTCACGGATGATTTCAATGCGCTGCAAAGTCTTAATTTCTGAGTGAAGATAAGCCACTTTGATTCCAAGTTCTTTCAAGTAATCTGTCAGGTCTTCAGACATCTTCTTCGTCAATGTTGTCACAAGGACGCGCTCATTCTTTTCATTCCGTTTATTGATTTCACCTACAAGGTCGTCGATTTGACCATGAATTGGACGGACATCAATTTCCGGATCCAACAATCCTGTAGGTCGAATGATCTGTTCCGTCATCTTAGGAGTATGTTCTAATTCATAAGGACCTGGTGTCGCGGAGACGTAGGTGGCTTGATTAACTTTCTCCTCGAACTCAGGAAATTGAAGCGGGCGGTTATCCATGGCCGATGGTAAACGGAACCCATGGTCAACAAGTACTTGTTTACGTGCTCTGTCTCCGTTGTACATTCCTCTCACCTGGGGGAGTGTCACGTGAGACTCATCCACCATGATCAAGAAATCATCGGGGAAATAATCCATTAGAGTATATGGGGTCGCCCCAGGCTCTCTGAACGTCAAATGACGGGAGTAGTTCTCAATCCCGGAACAAAAACCCATTTCCCTCATCATTTCTAAATCATAGTTTGTTCTTTGTTCAATTCGCTGAGCTTCGAGAAGCTTATCCTGGTCTTTTAGTTCTTTCGCACGCACTTCTAGT
This sequence comes from Halobacillus sp. BBL2006, assembly GCF_000786645.1. Classification (GTDB taxonomy): domain Bacteria; phylum Bacillota; class Bacilli; order Bacillales; family Halobacillaceae; genus Halobacillus. The sequence goes on along the minus strand of NZ_JRNX01000478.1, from coordinate 222 downwards.
TCTTTTTCGATGTTCTCGATCGCTTTTTTCAACTTTTCTTCTCTTGTTACGAAGTGTGATGCCGGGAAAATGGCAACATGCTCGCGGTCTCCGACAATCTCACCTGTCAAAACGTCAACTTCCCTGATACGATCAATTTCATCTCCGAAGAACTCGACACGGATTGCGTGCTCTTCTCGAGAGGCAGGAATGATTTCGACTGAATCTCCGCGCACACGAAAC
>NZ_JRNX01000477.1 GCF_000786645.1 Halobacillus sp. BBL2006 | reverse complement strand
GTTTGTCGCTCTTGGAAGTCCTGCACAGGAATATTGGATGATCGACAATATGAAAGATTTGAACGTCAACATCTTTCAAGGTGTCGGTGGTTCGTTTGACGTTATCTCTGGTCGGATTAAACGTGCACCAACACTCGTGCAGAAGGTCGGCCTGGAATGGCTGTACCGTCTCGTGCTTGAACCATGGCGTTTCAAGCGACAATCGAAATTACCAGGATTCTTATATCAAGTATGGCAAGATAAGAAAAGCCAATAATAAAAAGCTGTACCGATTCGTTTCGGTGCAGCTTTTTTGATGGGTAGAATCGTCGAAGCAGGGGAAGAAATCAATCAGGCTTGAGATAGAATCGATTAAAGGGAGGCATGTATCGCTCAGCCCCGGCTGGTGAATCAACCAAAGTGGTAAGAGAATCGACAGTTTTCCTGAGATCAGAAGCTATTGATGTATGCAACAAAGAAAGTGTCTTACTCTAAAAAAGAAAAGAATTGATGAGCTCTTTTCTTGAAAGATGAATAATTATGTTCTCCCTCATCAATGATCCTAGATATAAGATTGGGCGCTTTTCCACGTAAAATTTCTGCAACTGCTTCGTTGGAAGCGGAAAACGCCCTGTTTATCCTGTCATCCTTCACTTCTCTCTTTCCCCAGTCCAAGTATATCCTTTCAACAGAAGACAAATCAGATATATAGATGAACTCTTCTATTTGCTCCTGATTACGATAGAAAGCGGAGGAAAGAGCTGTTATATTTTTGTAAATGTGTGGATATTTACAAGCTGCAAAAACAGAAATGAGGCCACCTAAGGATATGCCTCCCATTGCTGTCTGATCTTTTAACGTACGATACTTATGATCGATCAGGGGCTTAAGTTCGTGAGTGATAAAATCGATATAGTCTCCTCCTTTACCTCCTAACTCAGATTTATACCCTAGTATATTTTCGCAGTATCTTCCATTTATCCACGGACAGTATTCATTTACTCTCTGTTCACTTTTTTGGTCTATCCCCACTACAATAACGTCTAGTTTCTTCGCTATTAAATAGTCTTCAAGTGATAAAGAAACTCCACCAATTGCATCCTCGTCTCTAAAGATATTTTGACCATCATGCATGTAGATAACAGGATATCGCTTATTTCCCTTTTGATAATTTGTTGGTAGGAAAACTCTGATATTTCTCTCTTCTTTGAAGGGTGTCATATGTACTGGAAATATTTCTAACAAGTTATCTCCTCCTTTGAATGAAATTAGCACTTATTAAACAGACAGCACTTGTGGCTACACATCTTTTTTAAAACATTGGTATTCACCTTAAAGGTAGATCTACAAGCTTACGATATTTATTAGATTGATATTCTTGATAGACTCTGACAAACTCGACATTTAAAACTGGGAAGGGAATCAGTTCTTTCTGTGCTTGTCTCTTAGTTCTTGTTTGGTTAAACCATAAGAGGTTTTCCCTAAGGTCATATGCGGAACGAAGTCATCTAATTCGAAATAGGATTGAACTAATTCTTTGGAAGGAGAAATTTCTCTAACCATGTCTCTGTGGAGCTTATAGAGCTCTTCTGAATTAGCGCTTAAATAAAGGACCTCCTCTCCAAAAAACATAGGCTTATCTAATTGAATCTGAAATGGTTTAAAGTCATGACAGACTTCTTCAACTTTATTTAGCCACTCTTTATCAGCTGTTAGACCTCCCTGTGCTTTTAGAGTAATATGCGGTTCAACGACATCAGTAATCCAATGATTCTTCCATTTTTTCTGAAATTCTATCACTTTTATCTTGTAATCTTCTGCAGGTACAATCCCAATAAAGTATTTCAACTAATTTCCTCCCTCTTTTATCTCGAACCCTAAATGTGCCTTACATAAATTTCCGGTAAATGCTAACTTATGACTAATAACACATTCTATTATATAGTTAGTGAATGTTATGCAGCCACTAGCGATTACACCTTTTATCTCAAATGATGGAAAAAGGAGGAGGTCATGTAAAAAGGAGCGAATTCCGCAGATGAACCAATGGTTAAAAGAGAAGAAAGAGAGAAGGAGTGGAGTCAGGGAAGAGGCTTATGTATATGTGGATGCGATCCTGGATTTACTCATTTGGCTTCCTGAACTGGTTTATCTTCCTTTTCGAATTCTGTTTTGGTTATTGAGAGGTGTAGGAAAGGTCGTAAATGATGTCTTTGATTTTGTATAAACATTCAGAATAACCAAACGAGAGCTTTTCACCTATAATGAAACGTCTCCCTTGTTCTATGAAATTTTTGTCGTAAAAATTCACGCCAGGACAAGTATTGACGAACGGTGACACACCAATTTGCAGGCGCTCAAAATTAAATGAAATATTTAGAAATTTAAGACGTTTTGGATGGTGGTTTAAACGAATTTGTATTATTATGAGGGTAAGTGTAAGAGGTGGTGAAATTTTGAAAAATCACATGGTTTTAGAACCAAATCCAGTCCAAAAGCTGCAGTTCAATTATTCGTCGGATCTCTACATTGTTTTTAAGAGACTACTGGAAAGTTATCCTCATCAAATAGCAACGGAAAAGGCAAGAAAGTATTGCCTGAGTGAATCTCCCACACGATTTGAAGATGCAATAGCCCGAATGGAATTCCTTTATATGAATGATTACTTAGAAGATTTAGAAAGAATCATTGCATCTGAAAAATTGGACAAAGACCTATCTTTTCTATATCAATTACTGCTTAAACGAACTGAGAAAAAGGTGACAGAAGAGGACATAGAGGAACTGGTTTCTATATCATTTGACCATCCTACATTACAATGCTTAAGTATTTTTACCTTGATTTACTATAACTACGACATTAACAGGTTCATCGTTTTGGATAAGTACATCGAAGCCTGTGACAAGGGAATTCGAATGATCAATCAGCCGTTAATCCATTATTATTTTAAGCTGCGGTACAATGAGCTCCTTTTTAATCATTATTGGAAGACCGATAATACATTACTCGCCAGAAGATATGCGTACAAAATCATCAATACTGAATTGTCTATGAAAAAATCAGTCATGGTTCATCACAACCTATCCCTGACCTATGTGTATGATGATTACGACAGTGCGATGGAGCAAGCGCTTTTTGCGTTGCATCTTGCAGAAGAAAATGAAATTAAATCCCAAGTGGTTTCCCTGACGCAAAGAACCATTCCTTTTATAGCTGCTTTTCATGAAAAAGCTGGCCATATCGTTACACCGGATAAGGTTGAAACTGCGCATCTCTCGCTTGCCAAAAAAGATTTTCAGAAGGCTAGAGAGATATTGGAGAGTTTAGATGCTTTAACACCGTTCCAAGAGTGCTATTTAGGATTAGCTACAAAGGATAGAGCATTAATCAAAAATTCGAAAGAACGGTTCATTCATGAGTACGGTGATTTATTCTTTGCCAGGCTGCCTGATTATTATCTAAAAAGAATTTAATAAAAGGGGGACTAAATGTGAAAAAAGTTCTAAAGAGCTTTCTGCTAGTTACAGTTTTGTTTCTAGGGGTTCTATCGTTTCCAAGTCTAGCGGAAAATGGACTGCAAAAAGATAGTGTAGCCACTCCTTCAGTAGAGAACTTATTCAGTGGTGCAGGAACAGACTATAAAAGTGATCCTGGTACGGGAGGAATAGGATAAGAAATTGGTTATAGGACTAAGTATAATTGAATGAAATTTCATTCAAATGAAGCCCTTTCCCATATTGAAAGGGTTTTTCTTATGGATGAGTATATTTTCCATAAAAATCAAAATAATTATTTGAAAAATGAAAACTTAATTGTATAATAAGAACATACGTTCGTTATAATTCTATTTTTTAAAAACCCCTTTAATTCACAACAAAGACTATGCCAAACCATCAGAAAGGGCGGAGAAAAGGAGAAAATATCATATGAAAATTAAAACGATGTGGGTAGATGACAAAAAGGCGTTTGGCATTGTAGAGGTAGAAGATAAAGCTTTTGGTTCAGCTTTCCATCCCGTGAAGTACGGCACTCGTGATGATGAAGCATTTTCTGTGATTAACCGTTTGTGGTACACCACCTACAATGGGGCGAGAGAATACTTCAGAGCAAGGACTAATCCTCATATTATCTCAGGACGAATGAAAAAAATAGGAAA
>NZ_JRNX01000048.1 GCF_000786645.1 Halobacillus sp. BBL2006 | reverse complement strand
CGGCCGGGCCAACGGCTATCGCTCTAGCCGCTCACCACCCGGACAGAGTGTCAAAAATCATAATGGAAGCTGCTATGGCCGCTCCTTGGGAAGACAGTACGAAACAAAAGGCAAAGCTCATCTTTGGTCCGGCAGAGCGTATGGTGTGGAGTAGTTTAAGAAAAATGCTCAAACTGTTTCCTGACCTTGTCATGAAACAACTCTTGTCAGAGATGACAACGGAAAATGCGGAAGAATACTTAGAAAGTCTTTCACCAAATGACCGCCGTTTCGTTTATGACATGCTGGCAACATCTCAATCTGGAAAAGGATTCTCTTTAGATGTGGACCATTCGGTTACGGATATCAGCAGCGTCCAAGCTCCTATCCTTGGGATGTACTCGCAAAAAGATAAAAGTGTCCAATACACAAACGCATTGTTGCTCAAATCTTTAGCACCTCAATGTGAGATTTACGAAGTAGATGCAGACAGCCACTTGATATGGATTGGAAAAGGTGCTCGTGAAGTATGGGATAAACGTTTAGAATTTTTACATCAATAACTCAATCCGAGGAGGATCAGCATGGATGACTTAAAATGCAAACAGATGCTGGATAGATTTCTGACGTTTTATGATAAAGCCTCCCTTGAAAATGCAAGCCCTGAACGCCGCTTTGAATTATGGAAGCACTATTACGGGTTCACTTTCGTCCCCCCCGGCTACAAGAAGGATCAGTTAGCACGTGAAATGCTCGATTATGCCTGGGATAAATATTCACTCGTTTACGATAAAATCAAATACTTTGAACCCGATCCGCTTAAACTGAGCGGACTTTTGGAAAAAATAAAGCAGACATTACGTGTGACAAAACCGATAGAGTTGACCGTTTTATATTTTGTCGGAACCTTCGAGACAGAACCTTTCATCATGCAAGAGAATAAGCGCTACACCCTTTGCTTTCCTGTAGAAGTGGAATGGAGTCATTTCAAACTTGTCCAAGAACTAACGCGGATCGTCCATTGCAGTAAATCCGGGCTGGCACCTAGTCATACTCGAACCTTAGGTCAACTAATTTTCCAAGAGGGCATAGCCCTGCACACCACTCAGCAAGTCATGTCAGATGAAGAGAATACTGGTACAGACTTACTTTGGAAACATGAGAAGTGCAGCAAAGAGCCAAACCGGATCATGATGAATCTAATCCCGCACTTAAAACGCACGGATTATGAAGCTTTGTACTCCTTTACAAGAGGCACAGGCGCATCCGGCTATGAAAAGGAAGCGAACTACGCTGGCTGGATTTTGATGCAGCATTTACTGGATCAAGGTCACAGGTTGAACGACTTGGCTGCCATCCCTAAAGAAAATGTCGATGAATTTGTCGAAAAATCTCTATATTCGTTGTTAAATAGGGCTTACCTTACTCAGCCTCAAGATTAGAAAACTTTTTTTGGCTGAGGGTATCTTTTGTTTTTTTCATCTGTTATACTAAGGTTAATTATTGTTGTTCGTTGAAATTCAGAAAGATCAAATGTTTTACAGCATGTCGTCTTGATTGAATTGAAGAGCAAGAATAGTAATACAATGTGGGATCTCGATTCCACGCAGGAGGTAATTGTACATGGTTGAAGGTACAGTAAAATGGTTTAACGCAGAAAAAGGATTTGGATTTATTGAAGTAGAAGGTCAAGACGACGTATTCGTTCACTTCTCTGCTATCCAAGAAGAAGGATTCAAATCCCTAGAAGAAGGTCAAGTTGTAACTTTCGAAATCGAAGAAGGACAACGCGGACCACAAGCAGCTAACGTTCAAAAATAAGAACCTAGCTTAAACCTGAGACAAGCCCCGATTTCAAGAAATTGAAATCGGGGCTTTCTTATTATTAAGTGTGCAATCGCCTTGGGAGTCCCGACAAGCTTAAGTCACTTAATGTAATGAAGTGAAGTACCTTCATGGAGTTAAGTGACTTAAGACCTCGAGGGACTAGGCGATGAAACCGGATATGATTAAGTGTGCAATTCCCCTTGATCAGCTCCGACAAGCTTAGTAGAGTGTTTCGCAGATAAATGACCATTTAAAAAAGCCAGGCATTTACGATGCCTGGCTTTCATTTATTAATCTTCTTGTTCTGTCAAAATGACGGGACCGTCTTTTGTAATAGCTACCGTATGTTCATATTGAGCGGAAAGAGAACCATCAATGGTACGAGCCGTCCAATTGTTCTCATCCATCCGACTCCCCCACTGCCCTACGTTCAACATCGGTTCAATAGTAATAACCATTCCTTCTTTCAATCGGGCCCCTTTGCCAGGTGCACCGAAATGAGGAATATATGGATCTTCGTGAATGGATTCTCCAATTCCGTGACCAGTGAAGTCACGTACGACCGCATAACCTTCACCTTCTGCATACGATTGAATGGCGTGACCAATATCTCCGATTCGATTTCCTGGTTTTGCCTGCTCAATTCCCTTATACAAAGATGTTTTTGTTACATCCATCAAGCGCTGAGCCTCATCACTTACTTCTCCAACAGTATGAGTCCATGCAGAATCCGCTAGCGCTCCGTTCAAGTTTACGACCATGTCGATTGTGACGATATCTCCTTCTTGTAATTTCTCATCACGAGGGAAGCCATGGCAGATTTCATCATTAATAGAAGCACAGGTGGTGAACTCATAGCCTTGATACCCTTTTTGTTCTCCTGTAGCTCCCCGTTCAGCTAAGTACTTCTCGACGAAGTTTTCGATCTCCATCGTCGTGACCCCTGGTTTAATGAATGATCTTAACTCTTTATGCACGTTGGCAAGCAACTTGCCAGCTTCTTGCATCAATTCAATTTCTCGTTTGCTTTTTCTCTTTATCATCGTTTCAATCCTTCCTTACCTCTTTTAACGTATATATGCAAGCATCCTCTAGTATGATAACGAAAAAATCGCCGGACGACCACCCTTAGGGTTAATCCACATTACGAATAACCTTAGCAGGGTTCCCACCTGCAAAAACATTTGAAGGGATATCCTTTGTCACTACGGCTCCCGATCCAATCACGACATTATCGCCAATCGTAACCCCCGGATTAATTACCGCGTTTCCGCCGATCCATACATCATCCCCGATTGTAATAGGTTTTCCTGCTTCCAGTCCATTCGCACGGGTTTCTCTATCCATAGGATGGGTCGCTGTATAAAGTTGAACGTTAGGCCCGATCAACCCCCGTTTCCCAATCCGAATCTCACAAACGTCAAGAAACACACAGTTGAAGTTAGCGAAAAAACCTTCTCCCACATGAATATTATAGCCATAATCACAATAGAACGGCGGTTCTAGACCTATCTCACCTTCAATCGTTCCAAAAAGATCATGAATCAATTGTTTCCGATAATGAACCTCAGTATCTTTGGTCTGATTGAGGGAATAGGTAATTTGGCGTGCTCTCGATCGCTCATGCATTAGATCGTCATCCCATGATTCATAGAGTTCTCCAGCTAACATTTTTTCTTTTTCTGTCATTGGTCCACCTACTCTTTTATGGAATTCTTCTTTCTTTACTTTACCATAGATATTCGCTAGGCTAAGTACAACTAAAGGAGGGCTGGGTATGCAAACACGCGAATTGAATGGAAAAGATGCAGAAAGTTATTATCAATTACGTTTAGAAGCATTGTTAACAAACCCGGATGCTTTTATCACAACTTACGAACAAGAAAAACAAAGACCGAACCCAATCGAAACCACAGCACAACGATTAGAAGCTGAAACCTCAAGAACAATCGGATTGTTTGAGGATGAGAAGCTTCAAGGTGTCCTAACGATTGTGAAAGAAACCCACCCTAAGTTTTCCCATAAAGGAAACCTTGTAGCCATGTACGTATCTCCAGACAGCCGGAGAAAAGGCGGAGCGAAACTTCTCGTTCAAGAAGCTATTAACACCTCAAAGGCACTGAACTTAGAAGTTCTTCATTTAAGTGTAGTTACGGATAACCACCCTGCGAAAACCCTTTATGAAAGGATGGGGTTTCAATCTTACGGTTTGGAGCGTAAGGCAATCAAACTGCCGAACCATTATTTAGACGAGGAGCATATGGAACTCTTTTTAGATGAATGAAACATTTTTCTATTCGATATCGTACATCTATTATAGAGTACTTGGTAAAGGATGGATAAAATGATTGAACTGAACGGAATTTCAAAAAGCTTTCCAGGAAAAAAAGCAGTCCAAAACCTCAGTTTGAGTATCCCTGACGGAAAGATATTTGGATTTCTCGGACCTAACGGGGCGGGGAAATCTACGACCATCAAAATGATGACAGGAATTCTTCCTATTGATGAGGGATCCATCATCATGAACGGTGTGGACGTTTCAAAAGAACCGATGAAAGCGAAGCATTTATTCGGCTATGTGCCTGATCGGTCAGATATATTCCTTCGATTAAAAGGAATTGAATATTTGAACTTTATTGCTGATGTGTTCCATGTTCCTCTTGATATTAGAAAAGAAAAAATTGAAAACTTGACGAAAAGCTTTGGCATTTATGATGCACTTGATGACCATATACAAACCTACTCACATGGAATGAAGCAAAAAATTGTCGTGACCGGGGTTCTGCTTCATGATCCTGATGTTTGGATTCTTGATGAACCCCTTTCAGGATTGGATCCTAAATCTTCTTTTACGCTGAAAGAAATGATGCGTGAGCATGCCTCACGAGGAAAGACAGTCTTTTTCTCTACTCACGTACTCGAAGTCGTCGAACAGTTATGTGATGAAGTTGCCATCATCAACCATGGTCAAGTCCAGTTTCAGGGGAATATGAGTGAAATGAAACAACAGTTCAAAGAAGATGAAAACTTGGAGCGCTTGTTCCTGGAGTTGACGCAAAATGAGTAAAGCCTGGAAACTAATGAAAGTCATGGTCAAAATGCAGCTCTCTATGGCAGGAAAAAGCAGCAGTGAAAAAATCGGTTACGGTTTCCTAATTCTTGTGACGGTCCCGTTCGCGCTAATGGTTTTGTACTCCCTCAATAGTTTGATCGGGTCCTTATACGAAGCTCTCGCTTCAACCGGAAATGAGAGCGTCATTCTAGGATTGTTTTTTGTCTTGATGCTTTTCATCTTTGTGTTTGTAAGTATCGGATCGGTGTTGAGTTCCTTTTATTTTGCCGAGGATGTCGAATCATTCATTGCACTGCCCTTTCAGCCTTATCAGATTATCATTGGGAAATCTGCCGTTCCTTTCTTATCGTTGTATGGGTTGAATGCCCTTCTCCTGTTACCGACGTTGATTTTTTACGGCTTACATAGTTCAGCAGGTTTCCTCTACTACTTGTTCGCTGCCCTCTTATGGGTCTTGACACCCATTATCCCGTTTGTATTGACATCCATCTTAATTATGTTTCTAATGCGATTCGCTAACATATCCAAAAACAAAGACCGCACGAAAATTTTTGTCGGCTTGCTAGGATTTGTTTTTGCAATTGGGATCAATGTGCTTATCCGCTTGGATTCAGGAAATACAAACGCAAACATGGCACAGGTGCTCACGGAACAGAATGGCATGCTGGGGCTTGTCACTAAATTCTTTCCGACCGCTTACATCAGCTCAATCGCCTTGACTGAACCAGGGACGATTACGGGGATCCTGTATTTTCTGCTCATGATCGGCTTAACGATTGCCAGCATTATTATATTTCTCACCAGTGGACAGAAGGTTTACTTCAAGGGGGTCTTAGGGTTATCTGGTGGAAAAAGAAATACGTTTAAAGAAGAAAACATTCAAAGGAAAACGAAGCAGCATTCGATCTTGTTCAGTTTATGGATGAAAGAAATGAAGATCATCTTTCGGACTCCGACTTTCTTTACCCAGATCTTCGTTCAAAGTCTCTTCTTCCCTGTCTTTTTAATCATCATCATCCTATTCGATACGAGTGGATCGGCAGGTAGTCTTGGAGGAATGATGAGTCAATCGGAAGGAAAAACGATGATCCTAGCTTTGTTCGGTTTCACTGTAATCGCACTAGGTATTAACCCAGCCTCAATTTCTTCTATTTCCCGGGAAGGTAAAAGCTGGTTTAACAATCTCTATTTGCCAATTCCTGCAAAGACCATCATAATGAGCAAAATTATTACAGCATATACACTCAGTCTGTTATCCCTATTACTGATTGGAGGCGCAGCTTTATGGATTATTAAAGTACCCGTTTTACTGTGCCTACTGTGGTTTGTCTTATCTTTAGTGACAAGCTGGATAACGAGTATTCTAGGGCTTTTGATTGACCTCTATCAACCTAAGTTAAATTGGACCGATGAACGCGAAGTTTTCAAAGGTCGCTTTATTGGTTTTTTCGCCCTTGCGATTGAAGCATTGGTATTTGGAATCGCTATCTTCACTCTCTGGAATATCAATGCGTTCGAAGGTTTGTGGGCCGTATCTGGCATACTTTTCACCTTCTTACTTCTAATGACTTTCGTTTGTCACCATATATTGAACAAAATGATTACCCAGAAATTTTATACGATTTTATGAACAAACAAAAAGGATCGCTGAAAGTAATAGCTTTCAACGATCCTTTTTTATATTTAGATACTATCCGCCAAAGAAGAAATCGAGAATATTGCTGGCTTTTGAAGCTTTTTGGTTGTAAAACTCTGAATAGCCACAGTTTTTACATGACACCACTGTGAACTTATTGTTCTGTACATCCAGCATTTTAGATAAGCCAGATCCAGTCATGGACACTTCTTTCTGATCAGCATCCGTACTTCCGCATTTGATACACCCTGATTCATTCATTGATTCATCTCCTCCTTTAGTCCTTCTCTACCCTATTCAATAAAAGCTTATAACAACTTTGTATAAAAAAAGAAGCAAGCATTTCGCTCGCTTCTTATTTTACGATCATAACCGGACAGTTGGCTCTCTTGGCCACTTTGTGACTGACACTGCCTAGAACCATCTCTTGGAGAGCGTTTAGTCCTCGGCTTCCAATGATGACGATATCGAATTCTCCCTCATTCGCCAAATTCACAATCGATGGACCTGGTTCTCCGTGCTTGATTTCAACATGAAAAGGAACACGTTTTTCCTCCAGAATCGTTTCAATCGGATGCAAACGCTCGTGCCTTCGTTGGTCGATTAATGATTTATCGCCTTCTGATAAAACATCCGTTTTCGATTGCTCCCCATCCACGACATAAACGATCGTCACTTCACCATCACCTTGAAGGAGGGCAAGCTCGGCAGCACGCTCAGCCGTACGAACAGAATGTTCAGATCCGTCTGCGGCTAGTAGAATATTTTTATACATAAGATCCTCCTGTCTTTCATATCTTCGCTTATTTTATCATGATCTTATCCTTGTTTGTAAATTGTTTGTTAAAATGAAAGGCTAAATTAAAAAAATACTTTTATGTGATTATAGCATCTATGAATAAGCATGAAGTCGTATATGTAAGTATATGTCGATTTTATGCGCTTACATGAAATTATGATGTTTCTCAATTGAATGATATAATTTCTTTCGTTCTTGCCGGATTAACGCACTGTTATGGACAGTGCATTTCAAATTTAATAGAAAGAGGTGCGCAATTGAACACACAAACAATTAAACAACAATGGTTTGGAAACGTAAAAAACGATACGCTCTCAGGCATGGTCGTCGCTATGGCACTCATCCCTGAGGCAATCGCTTTCTCTATCATCGCTGGAGTCGACCCCATGGTAGGATTGTACGCTTCCTTCTGTATCGCCGTCGTCATCGCTTTTATGGGTGGACGTCCTGGAATGATTTCGGCCGCCACAGGAGCTATGGCCGTCCTCATGGTTACACTGGTAAAAGATTACGGACTTGAGTATTTGCTTGCAGCCACTATCTTAACTGGTATCTTACAGTTTATCCTTGGTGCACTGAAAATCGGGCAATTTATGAAGTTCATCCCTAGATCTGTTATGATCGGGTTTGTTAACGCTCTTGCCATTTTAATCTTCTCCTCTCAGCTCGTACACTTTGAAGGGGCTGGGTTAGCCATGTACGCTATGGTTGCAGGATCTCTTGCAATCATCTATATTTTGCCAAGATTCACAAAAGCTGTTCCTTCTCCCCTTGTGGCAATAATTGTCATGACAATTATTGCCATTACTACGGGAACTGGCTTAAAAACAGTAGGAGATATGGGTGATCTTTCAAGTACATTACCTATTTTTCTTATTCCTGATATTCCATTAAACTTTGAAACATTGCAGATTATTTTCCCTATTTCCCTTGCTTTAGCCTTTGTAGGTCTTCTGGAATCACTTCTCACGGCTCAAATCGTTGACGATATGACCGATACCGTAAGTGATAAAAACAAAGAAGCACGCGGACAAGGTGTCGCTAATGTTGTGTCTGGTTTGTTTGGAGGTATGGCTGGCTGTGCAATGATTGGACAATCTGTCATCAATGTCTCCTCAGGTGGACGAGGACGTTTATCTACCCTTGTTGCAGGGATATTTATGATGTTATTAATCATTGTATTCAATGATTTGCTCGTTCAAATTCCAATGGCTGTACTTGTAGGAGTCATGATTATGGTTTCTATCGGTACCTTCGACTGGGGTTCATTAACAAGATTCAAGAGAACCCCTATTTCAGATTCTGTTGTTATGGTCATAACGGTTGCCACTGTTGTAAAAACACATGACTTATCGAAAGGGGTCTTAGCAGGAGTCATCTTAAGTGCCATCTTCTTCGTAGCTAAAATCTCTAAAGTTCATGTTGAACAGATTTACGAAAAGAGCACTATGAAAATGGTTTATAAAGTCACTGGACAAGTATTCTTTGCTTCCACTGATAATTTATTAAAACACTTTGAATATTCAATTGAGGCGAAGGAAGTTGAAATTGACTTTTCAAATGCACATGTTTGGGACGATTCAGCCGTCGCGGCTATTGATAAGCTCATTTTGAAATATAGAGAGAACGATATAGACGTTAGGGTCGTCGGCTTGAACAAAGACAGCTCGCAACTTGTCAAACGCTTAGGCGTGCACAACAACCAAAACGCATCTGTATCCAATCATTAATTATATATTAATTGTGTAATCGCCTTGGTCAGTCCCG
>NZ_JRNX01000476.1 GCF_000786645.1 Halobacillus sp. BBL2006 | reverse complement strand
GTTTTTCTTTATTTTTCTAATTATTCAATTCAATTTACGTTCGTTGTAAGGTCAGCGTATGCGTCCTGGACTAATGTCACGGCTTGACTCAAAGCTGCACCTCCACCAAATGCAGCAGCAACACCACATGCTTCTAATACTTCTTTTTCACTAGCCCCTTGATCAACACATCCCTTAGTGTGATAAATCATGCAATATTCATCTTGAGCAACGATACTGATCCCTAAGGCCATTAATTGTTTTTGTTTTTTGGATAATTCTCCTTCTTTGAAACAGGCTTCTGAAAATTGACTAAACTGATGGGAAACTTCAGGCATACGTTCTGAGAATATTCCCATTCCTTCCTTATAATCATGCAGATAAGCTTGTGTCCAATTCATTTCTTGTTCTGGCATCATCATAACCTCCAAAAAAATAAGTGACTGCGGTTAGTATAAACCGCAATCACCTATTTTATCCGCTTATTCCGATGCTCCCTCTACAGGGACAACTGCTCCATCATATTCTTCTTTAATGAAGCTTTGAATTTCTTCAGAACGAAGAACCTCAACTAGCTTATTTAGCGCTTCGGAATCTTTGTCTTTGCTTTGAGCTGCTACAACATTGACATAAGGAGAATCTGTGCCTTCAAGAATAATCGCATCTTCTTTAGGAACAAGTCCTGCTTCAATGGCATAGTTTGTGTTAATTGCTGCAAGCACATTTTCTTCACGTTTATAAACTTCAGGAAGGTTGGCAGCATCTACCCCTGTATCAAACTCAAGGTTTTTCGGATTTTCTACAATATCATCAACCGTCGCATCTACCTTTTTAACGCTCTCATCCAGCTTAATTAGCCCTTCTTTCTCTAATAAGGAAAGAACACGGCCGTGAGTAGAAACAGAACGGCTCATGACTAGTGTTGTACCTTCTTCAATATCTTCAATATTGTCATACTTTTGCGAGTAAACACCAATTGGTTCAATATGAATACCACCAAGGTTTACAAAATCATATCCATTCTCCTCTTCTTGCAATTCTAAGTAAGGAATGGTTTGAAAGTAGTTCGCATCTATACGTCCTTCAGCCAAATCTTTATTTGGTAGGATGTAGTCCTGATATTCTTCAATCTTTAACGTAATTCCTTCTTCTTTAAGAATAGGTTTTGCTTGTTCCAATACTTCAGCATGAGGAACACTCGTTGCCCCTACTTTAATTTCAGAGCTTTCCTTACCGCTGCTTTCTTCAGAACCTGATGTATCGTCTTCAGAAGAACCACATGCAGTGAGTACAAGTACAAACAATAAAGCCAATGCGGCTGTCCATAATTTTTTCATTTTAAAACTCTCCCTTTTTATAATATTTATCTTTTATCCAATTTACGGGTAATAAGATCACCGATAAATTGGAAAATAAACACAATGATAATAATTAGTATCGTACACATAAATACAACATCCCAGTTACTTCGCTGGAAGCCATAGAAGTAAGCAAAGTCGCCTAAACCACCAGACCCGATAGCTCCCGCTACAGCTGTGTAACCGATTAAAGCAATGGCGGTTACTGTAATTCCTGATATTAGGGCTGGCATCGATTCCGGAAGCAGTACTTTAAAAATAATGGTTGAGTATTTTGCCCCCATCGATTTCGCAGCTTCCACCACCCCTTTATCTACTTCTTTCAAGGCGATCTCAACTAAACGGGCATAGAATGGAGCACCTCCAATAATAAGGGCAGGTAAGGCAGCTTTTGGACCACGGATGGTTCCCATTAAGAAATCAGTAAATGGGAATAATAGCAAAATTAATATAATAAAAGGAATCGCACGGAATACGTTAACTACGGAAGCTGTGATCACATTCAAGACTTTGTTTTGCCAAAGTCCTCCTGGTCCAGATAAGAAGAGAAGTAACCCAAGGAGCAGGCCAATAATAAACGTTCCTGCAACAGAAACTAAAGTCATATAAAGGGTTTCGTTCGTAGCTGTAATCATATCTTCCATACTTACATTCGGAAACCATTGATTAAGCATTTGGATTCACCTCCACTTCAACTGAGGTGGATTCAATATATTGGATTGCCCGTTCAACTTCATCTCTTTCTCCCTCAAACTGCACGAACATAGTTCCATAAGCACCTTTTTGGGTTTGAGTGATCTTCCCATGAAGGATGTTGACATCCAACTCAAACTTTCTTGATAGGTCACTAATTAACGCCTGATTCGCACTATCTCCGACGAAGTGAAGTCGAACAATCTCTCCACTCTTGTAGTTATCCTTGATCAACCCAAGAGAATGCTCTTTCTCTGGATCTCCCATGACCTGATCGACAAATCTCTTCGTCACTTGTTGTTTCGGATGAAGGAACACGTCAAGAACCTCTCCCTGTTCGACAATTCTTCCTTCTTCCATAACCGCCACCTGATGACAAATTTTTCGAATAACATGCATTTCATGGGTGATCAGTACGATGGTAAGTCCAAGTTTTTGGTTGATATCCACAAGCAAGTCTAAAATGGAATCTGTTGTTTCCGGATCCAGCGCAGAGGTTGCTTCGTCACACAATAGAACTTTTGGATTGTTGGCTAATGCTCGGGCAATGCCGACCCGCTGCTTTTGTCCACCGCTAAGCTGGGAAGGATATGAATTCCCTCGACCACTAAGGCCAACTAAATCGACCAGTTCATTTACTCTTTTTTGCCGCTCTGCTTTAGGTATACCGGCAATTTCTAGAGGAAAAGCGATATTGTCATGAACGGTTCTAGACCAAAGTAAGTTGAAGTGCTGAAAAATCATGCCAATTTCCTGGCGGGCTACTCTCAACTTCCCTTTACTCAGTGAGGTCAGCTCCTGATCATCGATGGTTACTTGACCGTCTGTCGGATCTTCCAGCCGGTTCAATAACCTTATGAATGTACTTTTACCGGCGCCGCTATAACCAATCACACCGTAGATTTCACCTTTTTTTATAGACAGATCAAGATTGTCTACTGCTCGGACTTCTCTGTCTTTTGTCTGAAAAACTTTGGATAAGCCTTTGATTGTAATCATGTTGTTCCCTCCAATAAAAAACGCCTTTCTGTCCGAGAACAGAAAGGCGTAAGTATCCATCGTCAAATCTGTTCTCTCATCTATCAGGGCTTTTGCTCTGCAGGAATTGGCACCTTATCAAGTTAAAAACTTGTTGGTTGCCGGGCATCATCGGGCCAGTCCCTCCGCCACTCTGGATAAGAGATTTTAATATATTAAATTTTTATTGCTTTAACTCGTTTAAGTAGTACAAAAAGGATTTTAGCACCGCTCAAATCATGTGTCAACTGAAAAAGCTGAAAATTAAATAGATTCATAAAACAAAAATAAGCATTAAAAAAATCCCTTCTAATTTAAGAAGAGATCTACCTAATTTACCTCTTCTCATCTATCAAAGCCGTACATGCTTTGCAGGAATTAGCACCGTGCTCATGTTGAGCCGGTTGCTGGGCATCAAAGGGCCAGTCCCTCCGCCACTCTGGATAAGTGAAGATGTCGATATGAAATTATTGAATATGTTAGCATTGTACTACACAAACGTCAACATTAAAAAAAGAGGAGCGTATAAAATTGGAAAAAGCACCTTTGTTTGAATTACCTTATATTCATTCTAATGAGACCTATCAATTAAAAGAAGATCTTGGAAAAGTCATTGTACTGACGTTTTGGGCATCTTGGTGTCCGGACTGCGGCAAAGACTTACCAAAAAAAGAACAGCTTTTTAAAACAATGGATCATGAAAAAGTAAAAATGCTGACAATAAATGTGGTAGGTCGAGAAAGAATGGAAGAAAAAGGAATTAGATATGCTGAAGAATTCTTAACTCAGCCTACTTTGAAGGACAGAGGCAGAGAAGTATATGACCTCTACGAGAGCGAAGGAGTTCCCACCACAATCATCATTGATCAGCAAGGCAACATTTATAATAAATTTGGTGATAAAGCTTCCTTTTTAGAAATTGTAGAATCTATCGGAAATCTCATCTAGAAAGTAGAAGCAATGATTCCATAAATAGGATGTTTCGGTATGCTCCCTGAACGTTGATCATCGTTTCAGGCAGAGAGGTCAGTTTTTTACTTCCTTTAAATAGCTCTTCCATAACTGTACTGGAAGATCTCAACAATAGATTCCCCTGTCCTTCTTGCTTTGATTTGAAATGAACACCTGTATGATCGATAAATAAATAAATCAAATGCTGTCCGATTTCGAGAACAACGTTGAGTTTCCTCTCCCGCCAAGCAGGCAGCAGATCATAACGGCGATTAACATTCTCAATCCATTCATGAATAAAATCGATCATAAAAAACTCCTCCTTTTATTGTATAAGAATTCTTTATAAGGAGGAGTCAACCCTTTCTCGGAAACGAAAAATCGTTCGTCATTTCCCGGGTAATTAGGTTATTGTTTTACATATTTTGAGACTTTTTCATACATGTTCGTGACGGAATGAAAAGCATAAACCTTTTCAATCAAATGCCCCTTCTCCGTTACTAAAAGACAGGGAACACTTTCTATCCGATACCTTTCCATTAGATCAGGATGTAAAGAGGCATTGAATTCCCAAAAGATCTCCCACCCATACGTGGCCTCTACCGTTGTCAGCATTTGTCGTGCTAAATGGCAGGTACCACAGAAAGGACTGTGGATGAAAGTTAGGACTGGCGTTTCACTAGTTAAAACTGTCTCTATATTTTTATGTTCTATTTCTTGCAAAATGTGCCTCCTAAATCAAATAAATCGGTTTTACACTGAAATGCCTGCTTAACAAAGCTCTAGCCAATTCTGGCTCAGGGGTCGCAGCAACTTCTCTAAATGCTTTATCAATATAGATATGTTCCGCATGTGGAAGTTCCTCAGTGAGTTGTTTCCTCAACTTATTGCCAGAATCGTCCTCATCCACAAGAATATAGACTGAACGGTCATCTAAATTGAAGTCTAAGATCAACTCTTCCATCCGTTCAACCCCTAGAGTACCATGGGTGCAAATGATTTCAATATCCTCATCTAAAACCTTTTTGAGCTTTTTCTTATCCGTGATTCCCTCAACAATGACAATTCGCTCTTTATCCATTTCCTATCACCCACTATATTAAAACAGACCATGTCTAAGGGACATGGTCTGAACATGATTAATATGGTACACGATCATGTCAGACAAGGAATCTTATGTAGCCCCTGTCTGTACAAACACTTCTGATAAGTTATCGATTAATCCTCATTAATCATTTCTTCATATTGTTCTGGAGTCATCAGTTCATCCATTTCAGAAGAATCGCTCGGTTCTACAACAACCATCCAAGCTTTATCGTATGGAGATTCATTTACGAATTCAGGACTATCTTCTAGTTCTTCGTTAATCTCCACTACTTTACCACTAACAGGTGCGTAAAGTTCGGATACGGTTTTAACAGATTCTACACTACCAAATGGTTCATCAGCTTCAAGCTCGTCCCCAACCTCTGGTAATTCAACAAAAACAATATCACCTAGTTCTGATTGAGCGAAGTCTGTGATGCCGATACGAACTTTTTGCCCTTCGTCTTTTACCCATTCATGTTCTTCTGAATAACGTAGATCTTTTGGTAGACTCATTGCAATCCCTCCACAATAATGATTATTATTTAACAACAATTATAAACATAAAAGCTGAACGCTTTTATTTCCAATTTTCTGCTCACTATTTCCAGACATTTTCAAATGTTTCTGGTTTAAAACCCACAGTAACGTTTTGTCCGTCACTAACGATTGGGCGCTTGATAAGCATGCCGTCTGAAGCAAGCCATTCGATCATCTCTTCTTCTGATGCCTCTTTTAGCTTTTCCTTCATATTCAGTTCTCTATACTTCTTTCCACTCGTATTAAAAAACTTTCGAGCAGGTAATTCACTTTTTGCAATTAGTGACTTCAACTCTGATTGGGAAGGAGGCTCGTCGACGATATGTATGGAGTTATAATCTACGCCTTCCTTGTCCAACCATTTCTTTGCTTTTTTACATGTCCCACAATTCGGGTACCAATAGAAGGTCACAGTCAAGCTCTCATCCTCCTTTATCTTTGTTGATTTTTATTTTACCATACTAAAGCTGTATTTTTCATGGATTTATCAATTTGAAAATATAATCTGTGATTCTCAGATGAAAAACCCCCACTTCGAAACTGTTCGAAATGAGGGCTTGGGAATATGATTATACCGTATATTTTTCAGTTTCAATTAGGCGTGCAGCGATTTCACGCTTTTTAGCAATTACGTTCGTTGGAGTATGGCGAGTCAATTTGCGTAAAGCCCCGAGCATCATACGAAGCGAGTCTCCTGATTCCGCGGCAATCAGCGTTTCTTTTGCATGCGCTTCAATTCTATTGAAGGCTTCTTGAGTGTAAACTTGCGTATAGAGTAACTTCTGCTTATTCTTCCCTTCACCAGATTTTTGGATGGCTTTTTCCGTACGAAGAACCGCAGACTCCATATTGTAGATTTCTCCTACGATATCTGCTATGTTCACAAGAAGTTCCTGCTCATTCTCAAGTTTTTCGCCATATTTCTGAGCAGCCAGACCCGCAGCCAGTAAACCAATTTTCTTAGCATTTTTAAGCAGATATTTTTCTTGTTCCAATGTTTCGATACCAGGCTCTTCTGGCATCATCATCATAATTTCTTCTTGCAGCGTCTGAGCTTTCTGAAGTAAAGGCAATTCGCCCTTCATCGCTTTTTTCAAAAGTGTACCAGGTACGATCATCCGATTGATTTCATTGGTACCTTCGAATATACGGTTGATTCTTGAGTCTCGATATATACGTTCTACTTCGTACTCAGCCATGAATCCGTAACCACCATGGATTTGAACAGCCTCATCCGATGCGAAATCAAGCAGCTCTGTACCGAATACTTTGTTAAGTGAACATTCAATCGCATATTCAGCTATTACTTTAGCTACTGCAGCTCCATCTTTTAATTCTTCTTCTGTTAATTTACCCATACTTTGTTCAAACAGACCAACCGTTCTATACACTGCACTTTCGTTGGCATAAGTGTTTGCTGCTACGGAAGCGATCTTCTCTTGGATCAATGGGAAGCTGGCAATAGGTGTTTTAAATTGTTTACGCTCTTTAGCGTATTTGACGGAGAGTTCCAGCGCTCGCTTGGAACCACCTACACCACCAATCGCCAGTTTGTAGCGACCTACGTTAAGAATGTTGAACGCGATAACATGACCGCGGCCGATTTCTCCAAGCACGTTTTCTACAGGAACCTCAACGTCCTCCAGTACAAGTGTACGAGTAGAGGAACTTTTGATTCCCATCTTCTTCTCTTCAGGACCAGTTGAAACACCTAGATAATCGCGTTCTACAATGAAGGCAGTAAATTTATCACCGTCAATCTTAGCATATACAACGAAAACATCTGCAAAAGCAGAATTGGTAATCCACTGTTTCTCACCGTTTAAGACATAATGAGTTCCGGCCTCATTTAATTTCGCGGTCGTTTTCGCACCAAGGGCATCAGAGCCGGATCCTGGTTCAGTCAATGCATAGGCAGCGATCTTTTCTCCTGTAGCTAGAAGTGGCAAGTACTTCTGCTTTTGGTCTTCATTTCCGAAAAACACAATTGGAAGAGATCCTATCCCTACATGAGCTCCATGAGTTACAGAAAAGCCACCCGCTCTTGAAAATTTCTCGGTAATCAAAGAAGAACTGATTTTATCTAGCTGTAAACCGCCATATTCTTCTGGAACATCTGCTCCAAGCAGCCCTAAATCTCCCGCTTTTTTCAGCAGGGCAACAGAATGTTCAAATTCATGGTTTTCCAAGTTTTCAATTTTTGGTACGACTTCACCTAAAACAAAGTCTTCGGCAGTCTTGGCAATCATTAAATGTTCGTCGGTGAAATCCTCCGGTGTGATTATGTCTGAAGCAGCCAAATCCTCAACGATGAATCCGCCACCTTTAATCATTTCTTTTAAATCGCTCATTTAATTTTCCTCCTTTTATAATAACTCGAAGACGCCAGCAGCTCCCATACCGCCGCCAATACACATTGTTACCACACCAAATTGTTCGTTACGACGCTTCATTTCGTGAATCAAGCTTAATGTAAGTTTCGTTCCTGTGCAGCCAAGCGGATGACCTAAAGCAATCGCTCCACCATTCACATTCACTTTATCCGGATTAAGACCAAGCTCTCTAATTACACGGAGAGATTGTGAGGCAAACGCTTCGTTGAGTTCGAATAAACCGATATCAGAAAGGCTTAAACCAGCAAGTTTGAGCGCTTTAGGAACAGCTTCTATAGGTCCTACCCCCATAATTTCCGGTTCTACACCAGCTACTGCGAAGGACCTGAATTTGACTAGAGGTGTCAACCCGTCAGACACAGCCTTTTCTCTATCCATCACTAATACTGAAGCAGCACCATCACTCATTTGCGAAGAGTTTCCGGCTGTAACAGAACCTTTAGTGGAGAAGGCTGGCTTAAGTTTAGCTAAAACGTCTGTCGTTGTTCCCGGACGCACACCTTCATCGACGGAAAAAGTCCGCTTGGTTTCTCTCACTTTATTGTCATAGCCTAAAATTCGATCGGTAACTTCCACGGGAACGGTTTCATCAGCAAACTTGCCTTCTTTAATGGCTTGAGCAGCTCGCTCATGACTTTGTGCAGCAAAAGCATCCTGATCCTCTCTGGAAATTCCGAAACGACTCGCTACCTCTTCTGCTGTATGCCCCATTGACATGTAGTATTCAGGCGCATTTTCGACAAGGTTGATGTTCGGCTTTATGACATGGCCTCCCATTGGAATCAAACTCATAGACTCTGCTCCGCCCGCAATTGCGGATTCACTATGACCAAGCATAATTTTTTCAGCTGCATATGCGATACTTTGTAATCCTGAAGAACAGTAACGATTGATCGTAATGGCAGGTACTTTATGGTGAAGTCCAGCCAGCCCTGCAATATTTCTTGCCATATTCATCCCCTGCTCTGCTTCAGGCATCGCACAGCCGATGATGACATCATCTATATTTCCTTCGTAATGATTAGCACGTTTCAGTGTTTCTTTTATCGTTAATGCTGCGAGATCATCAGGACGGGTACTTGCGAGCGAACCCTTCTTCGCCCGACCGACAGGTGTCCGAGCTCCAGCTACAATGACTGCTTCTTTCACATTCCTTCCCCCTTTAAAATTAATTACGCAGCGGCTTACCTTTCATTAACATATGCTGCATGCGCGCCTGAGATTTTGCCTCTCCTACGAGACTTAAAAATGCTTCGCGCTCTAGGTCCAACAAATATTGTTCATCGACTAGGCTGCCCTCTTTCAATCGACCCCCTGCCAATACAAAAGCAAGTTTTTCTGCAATTTTTAAGTCATGTTCACTTGCATAACCACTAAGGGCGAGCGACTTGGCTCCTAGCAACATCGTGGCGTAGCCTTGTTCTCCAACCACTGGAATCTTCGTTCGTTTAGGAGCATTATATCCAGAGTTTGCAAGTGCGAGCACTTTCTCCTTAGCATCATGTAACAGGTGATCTCCGTTTACACTGATAGCATCCATGCGATCTAAAAAGCCATTTTCTCTCGCTTCTTCGCCAGAAGTTGACACTTTAGCCATTGCAATTTTCTCAAACACGCTGTTGGCAACTTTCTGAAGGTCAAACTCAACACCTTTAGGGATGTTTCTCAAATGTTTGATGTAAAGTTCCTTATTTCCACCACCGCCAGGGATCAATCCAACACCTGTTTCGACCAGCCCCATGTAGGTTTCTTGTGAAGCTTGAATCGCATCAGACGGCAAACATACTTCCGCTCCTCCGCCCAGTGTCATTCCAAACGGTGCTGCTACCACAGGTTTATCAGAATATTTCAGTCTCATCATGGCATCTTGGAAGTTCTTCACAACCATTTCAATCTCGAAAAAGTTGAAGTCTTGCGCTTCCATTAAGATCATTCCTAAGTTCGCTCCAACACAGAAATTCTTTCCTTGATTTCCAATGACGAGTCCTTTGAAATGATCATCTACATGATCAACAGCGAAGTTGACCATTTGAATGATATCAAGGCCGATCGCATTACTTTGAGAGTGAAATTCCAGTCCGGCCACTCCATCGCCGAGATCAACTAAGCTTGCACCTGCATTCTTCTTGATTACTTCTCTTTCTTCTTTCAAACGCTTTAAGTTAATATTCTTCGGATTAAAAGACTGTTCTCTATAATTACCATTATGGTAAAAGTAAACGTTTCCATTTTCTTTCTTATAGAAGCTGGTGATTCCTTTGTCGATCATATCTTCAACCCAGGAAGGTATTGTATCCCCTTCTTCCTTCATACGTTCGACGGACTTTTGGACGCCGATTGCATCCCACATTTCAAACGGGCCGTGTTCCCATCCGAATCCCCAACGCATTGCTTCATCGATTGATGGAACATCGTCAGCAATTTCTCCATATAGCTCAGCAGAATAGAGCAGAACTGGTTTAACAATGGACCAAATAAGATCCCCGGCACGATCTCCTTTTGCAGAAATCAGCGCTTTCAACTTTCGTTTCGATCCTTTTTCTTGTTTGGCCATTTCTGTCGCTTTGGTCTTTAATTTTTGTCTGGATTCATATTCTAACGTTTCAGGATTCAACTGCAGGATTTCGCTTCCTTTTTCACTTTTCTTTTTAAGAAAGAAACCTTGCCCACTCTTTGCTCCTAGCCAACCATTTTCCAACATGGATTTCATGAAAGGTGGAACTTCAAAAGCCTTTTTCTCATTCCCTTCCACTTGATCATATACATTGTTCGCTACGTGAATGAAAGTATCTAAGCCGACAACATCCAGGGTACGGAAGGTAGCACTTTTTGGACGGCCGATCATCGGTCCGGTAACTGAATCCACTTCCCCCACACTGTAGCCTTTCTCAAGCATTTGCTGCACTGTAACCAGCAAACCATAAGTCCCAATACGATTAGCGATGAAGTTCGGTGTATCTTTTGCTTCTACCACACCTTTACCAAGAACATCTTCACCGAACGTCTTCATGAAGGAGAGGACGTCAGGGTCTGTATCTTTGGTCGGAATGACCTCTAATAGCTTAAGGTAACGAGGCGGATTGAAAAAATGAGTGCCTAAGAAATGTTTGCGCAGGTCATCACTGCACTCTGCAGACATTGCTTCAATAGAAATACCTGATGTGTTCGAGCTTATAATTGAACCCTCTTTACGATGCTGATCAACCTCTTCCAATACCTTTCGCTTCACATCAAGGTTTTCAACGACGACTTCAATGATCCAATCGACATCATTTAATTTTTCCATATCATCGCTCATGTTCCCGACCCCAATCAATTCAAGACTGGATCTGCTAGTTAAAGGCGATGGCTTTTGTTTTTTCAAAGCTTCCTTATTCAGGGCAGCGATTCGATTTCTTACAGCCTTATCTTCTAAGGTCAGTCCTTTCTGCTTCTCTTGCTCCGTCAACTCACGTGGTACTATATCGAGCATTAAAGTCGGTATTCCGACATTAGCTAAGTGAGCAGCAATTCCAGCCCCCATGACACCTGAACCAAGGACTGCAGCGCGCTTGATTTTTCGATTCATTAAATGGTCCCCCTTACTTTGAATGAATACTCATTCATTTTACAGTCAAAAAAATAAAACTGCTCAAATCGTTTCTACATTTAATATAAATTATTTTCTGATATTTCGCAATCCTTTTTTGTATCATTGTCTTGCAAAATATTCCTAAAAGCTTCAACTAAACTGGTTATTCGCTTACCATTAGTGTATGTAGAGGCATCTGTTTTGAGAGATACCTCTATAAAAATTATTTCCCGAATACACCTTTTAGAACAAAAGCAACGTTCGCTGGACGCTCGGCTAAACGTCTCATAAAGTATCCATACCAGTCATTACCGTAAGGAACATACACACGCATGTGGTAGCCCTCTTTTACGAGCTCCTCTTGTCGATCAACCCGAATTCCATACAACATCTGAAATTCAAATTGGTCTTTTGGAATGCCGTTCTCCTCAACTAATTGTTTTGTATATTCAATCATGGCATCATCGTGGGTTGCAACTGCCGTATAATTTCCATTCAACAGATGCAGCTTGATGATCTTTTTATAGTTCTCGTCTACATCTTTCTTATCAGGAAAGGCTACCTTAGGAGATTCTTTATATGCCCCTTTTACTAAACGCAGGTTTGGATTGTATTGATTCAGATCTTCAATGTCTTCTACCGTTCGATAAAGATAGGACTGTAACACTGTTCCAATGTGCTTGTAGTCTTCACGCAGCTGTTTGAAAATTTTAATCGTCTGCTCGCATCGCTCGTGATCCTCCATGTCTATGGTTACAAACACATCTTTTTGCTCAGCAACATCCAGAATACGCCGCATATTCTCCATGACTAAATCTTCAGAAATATCCAACCCCATGGAAGTCAACTTCAAGGACAATTGAGAATCCAGCTGATGTTCCGCAATCGCTTTGATCGCTTCAATACAACCGTCAGCTGCTTCACGTGCTTCTTCTTTGCTATCTATAAATTCACCTAGATGATCGATCGTCACCGCCATACCTTTATGGTTTAGTTCTTTAATCGTCTGTACAGCGTTAGGTATTGTTTCACCGGCAACGAACCGGCCTGCACCAAATCGCAGTCCGTATCTTTTAGCCAGTTTGGTGAAGAAACGATTCTTGGATAAAAATAAAAAGAAATTACGCAGTATTTGTTCCATACGAACATCCCCCTAATACAAGGTTAATAACATTTAAAAACTTTTTATCTAATCACTGTATAAGTTTTTAGAAAATTGTGTTTTGTAATCGATAACACACTTCCATTTTATCATTTATCAAAAAAAATGGGTACGAAATCGCTGAATATTCGACACAACCCTATAAATTTTTTCCAATTAAAATGGATATTTATATGATAGAAGCTGTTCCTTAGGGGATACTAATGGCGAATAATGAAGGAGGTTGAAAATTATGCAACAACAGAATGAAATGTCATCTATAAACCAGGCCCAGCCAATGGCACAGGTTCCTAATGTCGTGAGCACTAAAGACCAATTGTACATCTCCGATATGTTGTCTTGGAACTTGAATGCATGTAAAAAGGCACACTTCTTTGCACAGAACTGTCAGACTCCTGAGATTCAAGCAGCTCTTGAAGAGGCTGGCCAAATGCATCAACGGCACTACAACAAAATTCTCAACCATTTGAACGCACAAAAACAACAAACGAATTAAGGAGGTTTCATGAATGAATCAATCTGCAAATAAAATTCAAAATCCTGAGACAAGCGTTCCTAAAACGCCTCAAATGAATGAACGGGACTTTTTGAATGACCAATTGACAACGGAAAAGTATATGACAGCCTCCTATAACATTGCTCTAAATGAGGCTAGCAACCAAACACTTTATCAAGATCTTGCTACAATCTTCAAAGAAACACAGGATTGCCAGAGAAATTTATATAACTTGATGTTCAAAAACGGATGGTACGGAGTGGAACAAGAACAACAGCAGAAGGTTCAGCAGACTTATCAGCAGTTTACTGGATATAAAGCCCAACTACCCTACAATATCCAATAGTTTTTTTGCTTTCCTATAAATAGAAAAGCCCGGCCAAAGCCGGGTTTTTTATCCTACAGGTTCATAACCTTGCGCTTCAATTGCATCCTTCATAAGTGTTTTTGATACATAGGCTTCATCATACGTAACATCCACTTTCCCGCTATCTAAGTCAACTTCTACTCCGTGAACGCCTTCTAATTCACCAAGCGCATTTTTCACCGACTTCTCACAATGTTCACAAGTCATTCCATTTACTTCTAATGTCAACTGCATAATGCACAACCTTTCTTCTATATGAATATTTAATGACTGATTTAGCCATTTCAAACTCTTACCATTTGTATTCCACATTTCTCCTGTGAATTAACTTCTTATTTATTTTCTTT